>JBLMYH010000147.1:0-2791 GCA_050258175.1 Hyphomicrobiaceae bacterium | reverse complement strand
CTTCCCCGTCTTCGCATCGCGGTGGGCGAGGAAGATCTCGGCGAATCGCACCATGTGCAAGTTGTCTATACGTATCGATTTGGCGCCAATGCCATCGGCAAGCACCACCGGCGCGGCCTTCCTGTTGATCGTCGCCTCGGTCCCAGCGCTCGCCCAGAACGAACCCGCCGCCGCGCCGGTGGTGCTTGCCGACGGCGTCGGCGCCAAATCGATACGTATAGACAACTTGCACATGGTGCGTTTCGCCGAGATCTTCCTCGCCCACCGCGATGCGAAGACGGGGAAGGTGGTCGCGGAGTGCTACAACACCAGCCTTTCCCCAAAGGCCACTTCCAAAGACACCGCCCCGCAGGCGTGGGCCGAGGGCCTCGATTTCAACAAGATGAAGAGCGAATTCGGCGTCCTTGGCGCGTCGCTGAATGGCCCGAAAATCTGGATGCCCGATTGGGTTGAAACCCTGCATGGCGTCGAAAGGGATTTCAATGGCCGCGAGATTCCGTGGGTCGGCCAGTTGGACATGGGCGACAACGCCGGTGGCGTATCGGAATCCACACCCTACAAACCCATAACCATCCGACGAGGCGACATCGGCTGGTACAAGGGCACCACGGTCTTGCTGCTGGACGACGCGGAAGGCAACACCTGGATCATGAAGGGGTTCCAGGTGGGGCTCAAACCGGCGTACACCTACGACCAATTCGTTGCCGCAGGGCAAAGCCAGTTCAAGAAACTGCCGCCGGGCTGGAAGTTTCGTGTGAAAGTCCTCGATCGGGATTTGGTCGAGAGGCCCGAAGGCGGCGTGGCCACGATCATGGTCGACGAGTTCTTCAACGTGTATGACAAGACCGGGCCGGGCATGAGCAACTACAAGCCGTGAGGTCGCCGAAGTGAAGGGCACGACCCGCACCATCCTGGCACTGGTCGCGTTCGCTGGCCTCGTGGTGAACGCAGCATTGGCTGCGGAAATAGTGACGGTCGATAACTTCGTCCGCGCCCAGTCGGACGTGATGTTCAAGTACTACGCGTCGCAAGGCGGCTTCGGCAAGTTCATGCACGTCCGCGCCATGACGCCCGTGGACAAGCAGAGTTCCGTGCGAATGAACCGGGACACGCTGTACTCGGGTGCGGTCTTTGACCTGTCGACGCCCGTGACAATCGTGATGCCCGACCCCGGCAAACGGTTCCAGTCGATGATGGTCGTGAGCGAGGACCACTCGATACTGCCTGTCAGGTATGGGCCGGGCCGATTCACGCTGACTCGGGAAATGGTCGGGACGAGGTACGCGATCGTCCTGCTGCGTACGTTCGCTGACCCTGGCGACCCGGCGGACATGAAGGCTGCGACCGAGTTGCAGGATCGCGTTCTGGTCGAGCAGACCAGCGTCGGCACCTTCGAGGTCCCGGATTGGGACCAGGCGTCGCTGCGAACGGTCCGGGATGCACTCAATGTGCTGGCCGCGACGAAGTCCGACACGTCGGGACTGTTCGGGGAGAAGGCGAAGCTCAACCCGATCGACCACCTGCTCGGCACGGCGGTTGGTTGGGCTGGAAACCCCAAGGAAGCGGCGGTATACGGGAACGGTGTGCCGAAGCCGAACGACGGTACGACTCCCTTTGTCTTGACCGTTCGCGACGTTCCCGTCGATGGCTTCTGGTCGATTACGGTGTACAACGCGAAAGGTTTCATGGAACCAAACGACCGCAATGCGTATTCGGTGAACAGCGTGACGGCGAAGCCGAACGCCGATGGAAGTGTTACCGTGCACTTCGGCGGCAATCCCGAGGCTACCAATTACCTGCCGATCACCCCGGGCTGGAATTACACCGTCCGGATGTACCGGCCGAGGAAGGAAGCGGTCGACGGGACCTGGAGATTTCCCGACGCCCAGCCCGCCAGGTAGACGCACTATCAAGAGAGTGACGATCGAGGTGACGAGATGAAAAGCACAGGCAGAGTCATTGCAGCGGCGGCGCTCCTTGTGTGCGTCGTGCAGGCTAGGGCGCAGGCTCCTGCAACCCCGGCGCCGTCGAAGCCGATCTCCACTTCGCTGGGCATGGTGGTGTTTCCTGCCAAGGGACAGACGCCGCAGCAACAGGCTCAGGACGAAGGCGAGTGCTACGCGTGGTCAAAAGGCCAGACCGGTGTGGATCCCATGGCACCGCCACCCGCGGCGGCCCAGCCCGCGGCGCAGCCAGCGCAATCCAAGCCGGCCGCTGACGGCTCGCGCCTCCGCGGAGCGGCCCGCGGCGCTGCGGCAGGCGCAATCATCGGTGAGGTGGCGGACGACGATGCCGGCAAGGGCGCGGCGATCGGCGCCACGGCAGGCGTCGTGGCGGGTGGCCGCCAGAGCCGCAAGAACCAGCAGGCGGCCGCTGAGCAGGCCGCCCAGCAGCAGCAACAGGCGACACAGCAGGCGCAGGCCGCGAATCAGCAGCAACTTGACCTCTTCAAGAAGGGTTTCGCCGCCTGTCTCGAACCGAAGGGCTACACCGTCAAGTAGGAATGAACCATGGCGAGGCATCACGCGTTGATCGCCGCACTATTGTTGCTCGGGGGGCTGGTGCTGCACGGCACGGCCGACGCGGCGCTGTTCTCGAAGGAACAGTCACCGGATGAGCAGCGCGCCGAGATCCGCAAGGTGCGCGACCAGACGCTGGAGGAGCTCTACAGGGTCCAGCCGGACGCCCGGAATCACATCCAGAAGGCCGCCGGTTACGCCGTCTTCAGCAATTTCGGAGTGAAGATCCTGGTAGCGGGCGGCGGCAGCGGCACAGGCATCGCGACCGACAA
>JBLMYH010000146.1:0-6810 GCA_050258175.1 Hyphomicrobiaceae bacterium | reverse complement strand
CCTTGCTGGCAGCGGACCGGGCAATATCATTGGCTGGTTGCCCGGCGGTAGCGCCTTCTACAGTCACAGCGTGAGCGACCAGTTCAAGCTGGGCATTGGCGCTTACAGCAATTTTGGCCTTGCTGCGGATTTTGGCAAAACCTGGGCGGGCAGCAACCTGGCGGGCAAGATGGCGCTGATCGCAATGACGATCCAGCCGACAGCGGCCTACCGACTCGACGAACATTGGTCGATCGGCGGCGGCCTGACTGCCAACTATGGCTATTTCAAGCTGGAGCGTCAGCAGCTTAGCACCGGCAACACGCTCTCCCAGGATGATGGCGTCTGGGACTTTGGCGCCCGCCTCGGCGTGCTGTATGAGCCGACCAAGACCACCCGCTTTGGCCTGACCTGGGTAAGCGAATCAAAATACGACTTCAATGTGAACGGGAGCGTGACAATTGGTCCTTTCACAAACACGATTCCGATCGCGCTCGGGATAACCGCACCGCAACAACTGATGGGGAGTGTCTACCACCGTCTGGATGACCGCTGGGCGGTGATGGGCAACCTGGGCTGGCAGGAGTGGAGCAAGTTCTCCGATGCCACTGTGGAAACCAATGGTGTGACGGCCAGCAGCAGTATGCAGTTGCAGGACACCTGGCATGTGGCGGTCGGCGCCCAGTACACGCTCAATGAAAAAACAAAACTGAATGCCGGTGTCGCCTTCGATACCAGCATGTACAAAAATCAGTCGCAGACTTCGTTTGCCCTGCCTAACGGTGACACCTGGCGCCTGGGTGCCGGTATGCAGTATGCGGTGTCACCCCAGTCCGATCTTGGCGTGGCTGTCGAGTATGCGCATTCGGCGGACAGCTATTCTCCAAGCGCCCTGGTCAGCGGCAGCTATGACAATCCGTACTTTGTATTCATGTCGGTGCACTACGCTCGACGGTTCTGATACAGCGGCGAGCAGGACCGGGGACGGAGTCGGGGTCAACAGGAAACTGCCCCCTTCCCTATTGAGAATTGGGGGCCAGGCGCAATCAGGGCGGAATCAGGTCGTGCGCTGGGGAAACTCGATGCCGACGGTATCGCACTGGTGGACGAGTTCCACGACCGTCGCGGCTCCCATCTTTTTCATGACCTGGCCGCGATGCGCTTTCACGGTCTTTTCCGCGATGCCCATTTCGAAGGCGATCTGCTTGTTCAGTCGCCCCTGCAGAACCCGTTCCAGCACCTCGCGCTCGCGGTCTGAAAGAAGCGCCAGCCGCGCCATGATGCGGTCGCAATGATGCCGGGTGACGGCCTCGGCCGCCTGGCGCCTGATGGCCTGCTCCAATGCCTGGAACAGGACGCTTTCTTCCACGGGCTTGATCAGGAAATCGACGGCGCCATGCTTCATCGCATGCACGCTCATGGGGATATCGCCCTTTCCGGTCAGAAACACCACCGGCAGGGCGATGCCGGCCTCGGCCATGCGTTGGTGCAACTCGAGACCGCTCATGCCGGGCATGTTGACGTCGAGCAATACGCAGCCTGGCCCGGTGATGGGTGCGCGCACCAGGAGATCACCCGCCGAGGCAAACGCTTCGGCGCTCCAGCCTGCCGAACGCAGCAGGCGTGTCACACTGCGCCGCACCGCGGCATCGTCATCCACCACGAAGACGGTCGCGCCGGTCGCGCGCATCGGCTGGGCGTCCTCGGCTAGTTGTGCATGCATGTAATCACCAAGCGGGTTGGGGCGGAACACAGATTCAGTCTAGTACACCGCCTGCGGCATCCAAGCTATTACCGGCTGACCGCGACAAAGCTCATTAGCCGACATCTATATCCTAATTAACGCCGGACCGTCTACCACCGTCCCACGGGTTGCCCGAGCGCCTGCGGCGCGCACCGCGCTCACGGTGCGGACGGGGCAGGCTGCGCGGCAGGCGCAGGTTCGACGGCGCCCGTTTTGCGCGCCCCCAAACTCATCTTGCTTGACACCAGCTTGTCCTTGGCGGCCTGTTGCCCGGGGTGGTCGGAAACGCCGACGCGGCTGCTGTCGAGACCCAATCGAACAAGGGCGTCGCGCATGACCTGGCCGCGCGCCGCGGCCAGTTTGAGCAGGGCACCGTCGTCGATCTTAACCTGCTGCGTCAGCCGCTCCAGCAGTTCGGTGTGGAAGGCGGAGATGGGGCCGGGGTCGCGGGTCTTGAAGCGGCGCGCAAGGCGCTCGACGAACTCGCTTTCCATCACGCGCGCGACCGCCCCGGCATTCTTGTCCTGGAAGCTGGCGCGCAGCTTCTCGTAGTCCTCCTTGCCGGCAGCTTTGGCATAGCGGTCTTCGAGCCAGGTCTGGATCTTGTAGTTGTTGACATCCACCGGGCCGGGCGCTTCGCCTGGAGCCAGCCTGATGCCGGCCACGGCAACCGCTTCGCGGCGCATGGCCAGTTCCTGCAGGGCGCGCCGGTCGGCCACGGGATCGTAGCCTGGCTCGACGGTCAGGTCCAGCGCAGGGCGTTTGGCCAGGGCCTCGGCGATCGTCTTGAGTTTCTCCTGCTCGGGCGGCAACAGTGCGCTGCTTCCGGGATCGAAGTCGATGGATTCGAGCTTCTCTGTGCTGATGCCGAGCAGCTTGCCGAGCGCGCGGAAGGGCGCGGTCACCAGCTTGGTCAGCACGTTGACGATGGCTTTCCAGATGATCCTGCCATAGCTGAACTGCGGGTCGTCGAGGCTGCCGGACACCGGCAGGTTGAGATCAATGACGCCGTTGCTGTCCTGCAGCAGGGCGATGGCGAGGTCGAGCGGCAGATGCAGCGCATCGGGACTGTCGACGCGTTCGCCAAGCTTCAGCGTGTTGACGATGAATTTGTTTTCGCCCGCCAGCTGACGATCTTTGACCTTGTATTCGAGGTCGACCGAGAGCTTGCCCGAATCGATCTTGCGCCCGGCGAACTTGCCCGAATACGGCGTCAGCCTGGTCATTTCCAGGTTGCGGAAGGTCAGCGTCAGATCGGTGAAGTCGGTCGCGCGAAACGGCTGGATCGAGCCGCGCACACGCGCCGAACCATAGTCGTTGACCTTGCCGTCGAGCTCCACCTGCGCGGTGGTTGCCGGATTGGTCGACAGGCCGCTGACGACACCGCTGAGGTCGTGCATGCGGGTGCCAAACTGCGGCGTCAGCGAAAGATCGGCGAATTCGACATTGGCACCGACGACGCGCAGGCGGTCGATGGCCAGCGGGAAGGCGTCAGGCGGACCAGACGAGCGGGGCTTGCGTGCGGCAGCGACAGCCGGTTTGCCCGCCGCCGGTTTGCGCAGGATGCGCTGCAGGTTGATCGACTTGTCCTCGAAAATGATGACCTTGCCGAACGGATGGGTGGCGACCAGCTCCTTCATGTGCAAACGGTCGGGACCGAGCCTGACGTCGAGGCTGTTGGACGCCAGCTTTTTCCAGCCGAGGAAGGGCTCTCCGGTATCCTCTTCGGTGATGGCCAGATCGTCGACCGCAAAGCCGCCGCGGAAATCCAGCTTCATGCCGGGCTTCGCCCGCGCAAACAGCAGCTTGCCGCGACTGGAGGCTTCGCCGGAACGCAGGTTGAGACGGGCGAACTGGTTGACGTAGGGCGCAAACGGTTTCAGCGACAGTCCTGCCAGCTTGAGATCCAGGCTGCCCGACGCCTTGCCCGGAACGACCATGCCGCTGGCTTCGAGACGGCCGCCCTGCCTGAGCATAAAACCGGCTTCCAGCGGCACCGCCTTGTCGAGGTCAAAACTGAGGTCTTTCAGCGTGACGAAACCCTTGGCGACTTGGAGGCTGACCGGCTTGGGGGGCGACTGGTCGACGACGTCGACTTCGAGGTCGTTGAGACTGAGTCGCGCGAGTTGGACGTCCAGCGGCGCGACCGCTTTCGTGACCAGCCGCTCGGGGGCGGCGGCAGGCGCGCCGGCCGCCTTCTTCAGGATATCGGCCCAGTTGAGATTTCTTTTCTTGTCCAGCGCAACGGTGGTTCTGGCGCCATTCAGTTCCAGCGCCTCGATATCGAGCCGGTTTTTCGCCAGCCTCATCCCGGCGTTGACCAGCGCCGCGTGCTGCAACTCCGCCACCTGCTGCGACCCCGACTGCACCCTGATCGGGCCCAGCGCGGCGTTCACCGGGCCGACGTCGATGGCGGTCGCGGCGCCCACTTCGCCTGTCAGCGCCGCGGTCAGGCCGAAGCCCTCGGCAGTCACGACCAGGGGCGTGGCGAAGCCCTGGTCAGTGAAATGCGCCACCCAGTCGGCCAGCTTGATTTCGCGCACACCGATTTTCCACGGCGCCATCGGTTCGGCGGTCTTGGGTGCGGCTGGCTGGGGCGCCGCCCCCTGTTCTGCGCCGAACAGCGTTTGCCAGTCCACTATCCCCTTGACGTCGCGCGTCGCAGCCAGTTTGGCGCCGGAAAGATTCACGCTCGCCACATCGACCGCACGCGTGGCGAGGTCGAAGTTCGCGTTGCCGACGCGCGCGTCGGCCAGTTGCAAAACAGGCGCGCCGCCGGCGCGCGGCGCCAGCGCCAGGTTCTGCACGACCAGGTTGGCGCGGTCGACCCGCAGCCAGGGTACATCCTCGCCTGACTTGTCGCGCACCATCGCAAAACGGTAATGCAGGCCGGCTGCCAGCGTGCCGGACGGCAGCTCGAAATTGCGCGGGCTCTTGACCACCCGCAACAGCCTGGCGAGTCGCACGCCCTGCAGCCCGAGCTCGCCGCTCGACGCGACGGGATTCAGCCCCACGTCACCCTTCCACTTGAGGGTGCCGCCCTGCTCCGGCAATTTGGCGGCGATCAGGTAATCACCGCGATCCTCGGGCAGGGTCGAGAGCCCGTCGAGTTCGATGCCGAGCGGTTCCAGCACGGCATTGAACGGCTTGCCCGCGCGATTGGCGTCGGTGTAGACGATGTGGCCGTCGGTGATCCTGATGTGGTCGATCAGCACCCGCGCGATCGTGTCGGACGGCGGTTTCTTGTCTTCATTGAGCTTGGCGATCAGCGCCGCCCAGTTCAGCTTGCCGCCACGCCGGATTTCGACGGTCGCGTGCGGCTGGTCGAGCTCGATGTCGCGGATGCGCCAGGCCCAGCGGAACAGCCCGGTGGTGTCGAGGTTGACGTAGAGCCGCTCGAAGCTGGCCAGCGGGGCGCCGCTTTTCTCGGCCAGCTTGAGGCCGTCTACGGTGGCCTCTAGCGTCAGGGGGTTGAACTTGACCTGCCGCACGCTCAGCTGGCTGGCGAGCCTGTTCTCGCCGACCCAGGGCAAAAGCTTCTGCGCCAGCGGGTTGACCAGGAAGAAACCGAACACGAGATAGAGGCCGAACAGCCCGGCGGCGATCAGGACGGGCAGGCTCAAAGCAACTTTGACGACGCGTCCCCACATGCCGCCCCCCTTGTCTATTTCGTTTGCATGACCTCGCGGACCACCCGGAAGATCTCGCGGAAAGCCTTGGGCGGTTTGTTGCGCGCCGCCTCGTCGCGCGCATTGCGGATCAGCTGCCGCAAGTGGGTGGCGTCGGTGTCCGGGTAATTGTTGAGAAACAGCGTCAACGCCTCGTTGTCGGCGATGAGCTTCTCGCGCCATTTCTCGGCCTGGTGCAGCTTGGCGTTTTCCGCCGCGGACACGCCGTTGAAGGCGTCGATCTGCGCCTGGATCGGCGCCGGGTCGATGGCGCGCATCAGCTTGCCGATATATTGCTTCTGCCGGCGCAACGCGCCGTTCTGGGTGATCTTGCGACAGTCGGCGACGGCGGCACGCAGGTCTTCCGGCAGTTCGATGCGCTTGAACTGGGCGTCGGGCAGCTTGACCAGGATTTCACCCAGGGCCTGCAGGGCTTCGACTTCGCGTTTCTTGTGGCTTTTGCTGGGACCGTCGTAGACTTCGTCGGGGTCGAATTCCAGCTCGGCATCAGGGTCGATCAGGCGCACGGTGAGGCTTTCGGTTACTGTTATTATCGTCATTGTAGTTTCTGCCCAGACAAATCGCGCCGATTCAAACCGTATTGCATCCTTATCCCCCCTCATAACCCGACATGTCCCGCTCTCAATTCAGCTATACCCGCGACCAGCTCATGGCCCTGTCCCGGATCGTTATCGAGCATGCCGCCCGCCAGGGCGCCACGGCCGCCGACACCGAAATCTCCGAAGGCGTCGGCCAGAGCGTCAGCGTGCGCCAGGGCGAGATCGAGACCATCGAATACAACAAAGACAAGGGCGCGGGCGTCACCGTCTATATCGGCCAGCGGCGCGGCCACGCCTCGACCTCGGACCTGTCGGAGGCGGCACTGAAAAGCGCGGTCGACAAGGCGCTGACCATCGCCCGCTACACCGCCGAGGACGAAGCGGCCGGCCTGCCCGACGCCGATCGCCTGGCGCAGGACGTGCCCGACCTCGACCTCTACCACCCATGGGACCTCAGCGTGGAAGAGGCCGCCGAGCGTGCCCGCGCCTGCGAAGCCGCAGCCCTGGCGGTGGACAAGCGGCTGACCAACTCGGAAGGCGCCAGCGTCAGCCTGCACACCTCGCAGTTCATCTATGCCAACAGCCTCGGTTTCTGCAACGGCTACGCCGGCTCGCGCCACGGCATGTCGGTTGCCGTCATCGGCGAGGACAGGGGCGCGATGCAGCGCGACTACTGGTACACCAGCGCCCGCAATGCAAATGATCTGGACTCCCCCGAAACCGTCGGCCGCATCGCCGGCACCCGCACCGTGCGCCGGCTCAACGGCCGCAAGCTCGACACCCGCACCTGCCCGGTGCTGTTCGAGGCGCCGATCGCCACCGGCCTGATCGGCAACTTCGTCGCCGCGGTGTCGGGCGG
>JBLMYH010000145.1:0-6364 GCA_050258175.1 Hyphomicrobiaceae bacterium | reverse complement strand
GCAAGATCCGGATCAACTCCATCATGCCTGACACGTACCCGTTCTCCGGGGTCTATTACGGGGGGATCACCACCGAGATGGCGCCCCTGCCCGAGCCGGATTGGGCCTTCAGCCATTGGGAGGTCTTCAGCACCAATTCCATCCTTCCCACCGTCACCGACTCCCTCGTCACCATCGACATCCTTGCCGCTGACAGCATCGTGGCGCCGCTGTTCACCAACCTCGGTTTCTCGCTCGAGGCCGGCGAGAAGATGGCCGTCATCGGCGGCAACGGCGTCGGCAAATCGACGCTGATGAAACTGCTGATGGGCGAGCTCACACCGCAATTCGGCGAAGTGCGCTGGAGCGAGAACGCCAACGTCGGCTACTTCTCGCAGGACCACGTCAGCGATTTCGACATGGACAAGAACCTCACCGACTGGATGCACCAATGGACCCAGCAGGGCGACGACGAGCAGGTGCTGCGCGGCATTCTCGGACGCCTCTTGTTCTCCGGCGACGACGTCAAGAAATCGGTGCGCGTGCTGTCAGGTGGCGAAAAAGGCCGCATGCTCTACGGCAAGCTGATGCTCGGGCGCCACAACGTGCTGGTCATGGACGAGCCGACCAACCACATGGACATGGAATCGATCGAGTCGTTGAACCTCGCGCTCGACCTGTTCAAGGGCACGCTGATCTTCGTCTCGCACGACCGCCAGTTCGTCAGCAGCCTCGCCACCCGCATCCTCGAGATCACCCCCGACGGCGTCGAGTTCTACATGGGCACCTACGACGAGTACCTGCATTCCAAGGGCCTCGAATGAGCGAAGTCGTCGTCATCGGCCTCGGCCAGCTCGGACGCGTGTTCGCCGGTGGCCTGCTGCGCGCCGGACGCACGGTCGTTCCGGTCAATCGCGGCGACGACATGTTCACCGTTGCGCGCGCGCACTCCGACCCTGCCCTGGTGCTGGTCGCCGTTGCCGAGAACGACCTGCACACCGTACTGGCTGCGTTGCCCGGCACCTGGCGCCCGCGCGTCGCGCTGATCCAGAACGAGCTGCTGCCACGCGACTGGGAACGCTATCGCTACCTCGACCCTACGGTGATTTCGGTGTGGTTCGAAAAGAAGAAAGGCACCGATGCCAAGCCGCTGCTCGCCTCGCCCGTGGCCGGGCCGGGCGCCGACCTGCTGTGCCAGGCGCTGGCCGCCATCGACTTGCCGTGCCGCGAAGTGGCCCTGGGCGACGAGCTGCTGTTCGAACTGGTGCGCAAGAACGTCTACATCCTCACCACCAACATCGCCGGGCTGAAAACCGGCGGCACCGTGTCCCAGCTATGGGCGCAACACGAGGGCTTCGCGCGCCAGGTGGCGAACGAGGTGATGGATCTTCAGGATGCGCTCACCGGCGTCGCGCACGAGCGCAATGCGCTGATCGCCGGCATGCTGGAAGCCTTCGACGGCGACCCCGCCCACGGCTGCACCGGGCGCTCGGCACCGGCGCGCCTGGCGCGCGCGCTGCAGCACGCCGACGCATTCGGACTCGCCGTGCCCACGCTGCGATCCTTGGCAGGTTGAGCGCATTCCGGGCAACAACGGCATTCAGCTCAGACTGTGCGTCCTTTGGGTTTCTCCCCTTCTCCGCCGTACACGCCGCCATGCTCGAACGGCATCCAGTTGGGTGAGCGGTCTGTCCTGAGGCGGCCGCGGATGCGATAAGGCACGCCCGCCTTCAACGTTTCCGGCGACAGGGACTCGATCTGCCGGATCAGGTCCTTCGACTGGGTGACGGCGTCGATCCGCAACAGCGCGCTGGAGGTCGCCGCAATCCGGGTCGAGGCCTGCGACAGGCCGCTGGCAAACGGCCGCCCGTTCACCTCCAGTTCGAACTCCAGCGCCTCGACCGTCAACCCGAAATCGTTCGGATTGCTTACCCGCAGCCCCACCTCGAAATGCTGCTCGTAGAGGCCAAGGCTTTTGATCGCGACCTCGGCCACGCTCACCTTGGGCGCGACGGCGTGGAACGGCAAGCCGGAGCAGGCGGCAAGGCCGAATGCGAGGAACAGGGCAAGCAGACGCTGCAGCATGGAAAGCCTATCGAATCTGCGCCAGCAATTGGGCGGCCATGCGCGCGGCCTGGGCCGCGTAGCCGCCGCCGAACATGTTGGCGTGGTTGAGGATGTGGTAGAGATTGTAGAGCGTTTTGCGCACCCCGTAGCCGGCGTCGAGCGGCCATGCCTCGCGGTAAGCGGCATAGAAATCCGGCGCAAAGCCGCCGAACAGTTCGCTCATTGCCAGATCGCATTCGCGGTCGCCGACATACGCCGCAGGATCGAAAATCACGGGGCTCCCATCGGCCAGATAGGCATGATTGCCGCCCCACAGGTCGCCGTGCAGCAGCGAAGGAGATGGCGTGTAACCCTCGAAATAGGCGTCAAGACGCGCAAGCAGGGTCTCGCCGTCCCGCTGCAGCGCGCCGCCGTAGCCGTTCTCGGCGGCCCGCCGCAGTTGGAACCCGAGCCGCTGCGTGCGCCAGAAATCAATCCAGTCGCCGTGCCAGGCGTTCGGCTGCGGCGTGGTACCAATCCAGTTGTCGCGCCTCCAGCCGTATTGCGCGGCGCTGACGCGATGTTGCTGCGCCAGTTGCCGCCCCAGCCGCATGGCGTCGCCCCGCGCGCGAAGCGGCAGATACTCGAGCACCAGATACGCCCGGCCCACCGCGATGCCGTGGCAGATCACGTGCGGAACGCGTACACCGTTCGCCGCTGCCAATTCCGCCAGGGCGGCCGCTTCGGCTTCGAACATGGGCAGCCTTACAACAGCCTGGGTCTTGACGAAGAAGCTGCGCACCCCGTCGCTGAGCTTGAACGCCTGGCTGGTGTCGCCGCCTTGAATGACCTGGGCGTCGGATGCCTGGAACGCCGCCCCACTGGCTCGGCCTATGGCGATCGCAAGCGCGCTGTAGAAGTTGCTCATGGCTCGACAAGCGGCTGGATGCGGATCGTGAGTGCGGCGTGGGCGGCACGCAGGGCGCTTTCGGCGGCCTGCGGCGTAGCGGCACGGCTGAAGATGAAGCCGAGATAGGTCGCGCCCTCGGGCGGCGGTGTCACCAGCTGGCCGGCGTGGGCGGTGATCTCGATGCCGGTGACGTGCGCCACGTCGCGCGCCACGTCGGTGCCGTCGACGCCCTGCAAAATGCCTCTGGCTGGAATGGGGATCATCATCACGCCGGCCGCCGCCCGGCCCGCCGGCGCCGGCAGCGGCAGGCCCACGGCATGCCGCAGCACGATTTCTGCCGACGTCATGCCCAGCGTTGCGTCCAATACCCGGCCGCACAGCCCTCCGATGCCGCGCGGCGCGATTTCGAGCAAGCACACACCGGCAGCGCCGATGCGCGCCTCGGCATGGACCGCACCCTCGGTCACGCCACCCGCCACGCAGGCTCGCTGCACCGCGGCGGCCAATTCCCCTTGCGTGGCGGACGACAGGCGCGAAGGCGTGATGAAAAGCGTTTCCTCGAAATAGGGCCCGTCGAGCGGGTCGGGTTTGTCGAACACGGCGAGGACCTGCAGGACACCATCGAGCAGCACGCCATCAAGCGCGACTTCAGCGCCCGGAATGAAGCGCTCGGCCAGCAGGCCCAACGCGCCGGCGTCGCGCTGGGCGCGCGCCTGGATGCGCCGCACCTGCGCCAGCGCCCGTGCCAGCTGATAGCCATCGTCGACGCGGATCACGCCGCGGCTGGCGTTCAGCCGGCGCGCTTTCACCACCAGAGGAAACCCCAGCGCGGCCGCGACGTTCGCGTCGGCGCCGTCGATCCCGGCAAATGCGGGATGCGGCAGACCGATCGCCTGCTGCAGCTGACGGAAGCGCAGCTTGTCGGTGAGCGTCGCCACGGCCTCGGGTGGATTGCCCGGCAGTCCGAGTGCGACGCGCAACTGCGCCGCCAGCGCCGCTCCGTGGTCGTCCACCGCCAGCACCGCGTCGACCGCTTGCGTCAACTCCGCCATCACGCGCCGTACTGCAATCTCAGGCTGGTCGAAGGGCACGCTCATCAGCGGCGGCAGGCCCCAGCCGGGCGCGAGCCGATGGCAATAGTCGGCGCAGGCGACGAGTTCGATGTTCAGCCGCGCGGCGGCGGCGATGAAATCCTGGTTGGCGTAACCCGCGGCGGGAAGCAGCAGCAGGAGGCGCGGCATGGCTAGAAACTGGCGAGTTGCGTTTCGGTCGGCTCGGCGCAGCAGTACCAGGGCTCGGAATGATGCGGAATCGGCGCGCCGAATTGCGCGGAATCCAGCAGGGGCGCCGTCTCCCGCTGCGCCGCGTGGGCGCGTTCCCAGATTCCGGCAAACACGTCGGCACGCGGCAGCGCGGCTTTCTCTGCGGCCATCACCCAAGCCATGATCTCGCCTTGCAGCGCATCGACGCGCGGGTCGTCCGCCTGCCATGGATAACCCAGCATGGCTTCGTCGAAGGCCCCGACGCGCGCGGCGAAATCGGGCAGATGCAACAGGTGCGAACCCTGCGGCACCAGCAGACGGATCGCCAGTTGCACCGGCGGCACGGACTCGACCAGTTGCAGCCGCAGCAGCGTGGCGAGCAGCTCGCGATAGCCCGCCAGCGTGGTCCATGGCGTGAACGGCACAAAGGTGGGCGCCAGCGCGATGCCGAGGGCGCGACACTGCGCCAGTGCCGCTTCGAAATCGGCGTGGCTGTGGCCCTTGGCGAGCTTCTCCAGGATCGCGTCGTCGACCGACTCGACCGCGGTGACGATGAACAGCAGGCCGCATTGCCTGAGGCGCGGCAGCAGGTCGGCGTGATTCAGCAGGTGCTCGACCTTGATCGTGGCATCCCAGGTCAGTTCGGGGAATCGCCCATGCAAGGCCTCCGCCACTTTCAGCGCATGCGTCGGCCCGTTGAGGAAATCGGGATCGCCGAAGCTGATGTGCTGCGCGCCGACCACGACCTGCTGTGCGATGTCGCCGACCACCCGATCCACCGGCACGATGCGGAATTTGCCTTCGTACACCGGCACCACCGGGCAGTGGCGACACAGATGCTTGCAGCCGCGGCTCGCCTCGGCGAAGCCGGTGATTTTTTGCGTGCCGTCGGCCAGGATCAGTTTGGCGTAGCGCTGCAGGTCGGGCAAGCCGCGCCGTTCGGGCAGCAGGAACTCGATCTTGTCGCGGCGCACCACGCTGTCGGCGGGCGCCGCGCCCGATTGCACCCAGGCCAGCAGATCCGGCTCGGATTCGCCGCCAAAGACCGCTTCCACGCCCAGTGTTTTCAGCCACGCCGCATTGACCGGCGCGTACAGGCCGAAGGCGGCAAGGCGGGCGTGCGGGGCGAGCGCCCGAATCCTAGGCAGGGCCGCCGCGGCTATCCGCGTGGCGGTATGCATGCCCAGGTAAATCGCCACGTGGTCGGCGTGTGCGAAGGTGGCCGGGTCGAGCTTCTGCTGCGACAGGTCGACACAAGCTGTGGCAATGCCTTCACGCGCGAACCATGCCGCCGGCTGCGCCAGGTTGAACGGCTGCCGACCCAGTTCGTAGGGGCTCACCAAAACAACGCGCGCCCCGGAGGGCGCGCTGGTGTGTGCCGTGCAGACCGTCATGGAAACCGCTTACTTGGCCTTTGGCCGCTGCTCGAACATCTTGGCGATCCCGGGTTCGCGCGAGGCGCCCGCAGCTTCCATGCGCTTGAGGTACTCGTCCCACAAGGCGGCCTGGTTGACGCCGAGATCATAGAGATACTCCCAGGAATAAATCCCGGTGTCGTGGCCGTCAGAGAAGAAGAAGTTGATGCCGTACAGGCCAACCGGCTCGGCGGCATTGATCAGCACTTCACGCTTGCCGACCTGCAATACCTCCTGTCCAGGGCCGTGACCGCGCACTTCGGCAGACGGCGAATAGACACGCAGAAACTCGAACGGCAGTTCGAAGCGCGCGCCGTCGGAAAAGGCGATTTCAAGCTTCCGCGAAGCCTGGTGCAATTTGATGTCGGTAGGGGTGGGATTGGCCATGGCTGAAACACTCGAAATGAACTCCAGCGCCAAGTTTAAACCCGCTGTGCGGAGTTTAAACCCTTGCATGACAAGGGGCTGAAGCCGATTGTGACCAGAAAACTGGCGCGCCCGGCGCGATTCGAACGCACGACCCCTGCCTTCGGAGGGCAGTACTCTATCCAGCTGAGCTACGGGCGCCAAGAGCGGCGAAGGATAGCCGTTTTGCCACGCGGCGTCCATCCAACGGGCCGCCGCCCTTTCCTGTCGGGGTGGCTTTCCTTATAATCGCGGCTTTTAACGCCACCCCCCCAAGGATACTTTCATGGCCGATCCGCACGCCAAGATGACCAAGACCACCCCGCAGGAAGTCGTTGTTTCCGTAG
>JBLMYH010000144.1:0-6229 GCA_050258175.1 Hyphomicrobiaceae bacterium | reverse complement strand
GCCAGGGACGTCGCGCCGGCGACGAACGAGCCAGAGGCCGTTGTTGCGGTCACCGAGACGCGGGACCAGGCGGTGGCCGAAGTTGACGCCACCGCGGAAACCCCAATGACAACGGCCTCTGGCTCGTTCGTCGCCGGCGCGACGTCCCTGGCCGACGCTGCAGCCGGGGCGGGTGCCTCATCGAGCGGCCGTCCCTGCGCCACGCACTCGAGCGCGGCCAGCACCGCGGGCACCGGCAAGCTTGCCGACTGATTGGCCTGCAGCGCGTTCACCCAGTCCTGGAACACCCCTCGGGAACGTCCGACCAGACGCAACAGGTCGCCGCTGGCCGGCTTCTTCTCGGCCAGCCAACTGTTCATCAACTGTTCATGCCGCAAGGCGGCTTCGCCCAGGTCGTCGAGGCCAACCATGCGCCCGCTGCCCTTCAGCGTGTGGAAGCCCCGGCGAATGACTGTCAGGGCATCCTGGTCGTCAGGGTTGCTCCGGCAGGCCTCGCTGGCCTCGCCCATGCTCACCAGTACCTCGTTGGCCTCTTCCAGGAAGATTTCCAGCAGTTCGGGTTCGGCTCCCTCCGGAATCGAAACCAGAAGCGCGCCTTCCGCAGGTGCGCTATCGCTGCCCGAATTTGTGACGGCTTCAGGCGCAGGTTGCTCCGTTTCGATGGCTGCACCGCCCACGGGCTCAGCCGCCGCACCAGGCTGCGCCTCGGGCGCCGCCTCGACGCAACTGGGCACGGCCGCTGCCGCAACCACTTCGCCCACGGCATCCGGCGCCAGCGGAATTTCGCTTTCCGGGCGTTGCGGCAGCGCCAGGCCGGTCAGTGCGGCGATATCGGCGTCGAGCGCCAGCGGGGCATCTACTGCATCGTGGCAGGCATCGAGCGCTGCCCGTGTCTGCCGCTTCAGCTGCGCGTCGTCGATCAGTTCGGCGTCGCGGCTGAGTTCGGTCAGGGCATCAAGGAATTTTTTTTTTGTGGCGGCGTCGGGTTGATCGCGCCACGCCACATAGCTTTCCTGAACTTCGGCCTTGCGCGTAGGCAAGCCGGATTCCACCGTTTCGTCGAACGCGCCTTCGTCAGCGCCATCGGCATCGATCACGCCGAATTCGAGCAATACGGGGCGCAGGATGTTGACGGCGTCGGCACGTCCGGCACAGTAGGATTCGACATACAGGCCAAGACTGGAGAAGGCATCAGCCAGCCTTCTCTGGGTTGCCTCGTCGGGATAATCTTCTTCGGCGAACCCTTGCACCGTGGCGGCGGCCGCGCCCAGCAAGCTGGCGGCAGCGGGCAATTCCAGCATGGTGAGCGCGCCCTGTGCCTGCTGCGCCAACACAGGCAGGCTGGCCAGCGCTTCGCGCTCACCCGCATCGCGGAAGAACGCGTCCAGCGCTTCCTCCATCTGTTTCAGGTTCTGCCCGACTTCCTGCGCCAGATGGACCAGCATGTCGCGTTCGGCGTCACGCTGGCTGTTGGCGTCCAGCAGATTGGCCGGCATCTCGCGGCCTTCGATCAGGGCACGCAGACGCGCCTGCTGAACTTCCGCACGCGCGGCAAAGTCACCGTGCAGGACGTCTTCCTGGTCGACGGCATTCTGCATGAACAGCAACGCCGACGCGACCTCCAGGTCCAGCTGTTCGCGCGCGTCACCTTCGCGCCCAGCCGTCGTAAGGGCCGCGGCAGACAGTTCGTCCAGCAAGGGCTTCAGCCGGCTGTGTTCCAGTATCTGCGCTTGCGGCTGCATCCGCTCCAGATGAGACTGGAACTGCGCCAACTGGTCGGCATCGCCTTCCACGTAGGCATGCCAGCTGTCGCGCGCCGCCTTGAGGCTTGCCTGCATGGCGTCCAGAACCGGGCGCATGCGCGCCAGCGCCTCGGGGTCGAGCACGCCGCGACCGGGGAGGTAGCGATCAAGGCCGAAAATTGCGCGGACTTCTGCGGCGCGCCCGTCCAAAGCCTGGCTTTTCGCCACGAAGAACAGCGCATCGCGCAGCAGGCGCTCGGCGACCTGGGGCGAACCCTCCATCAGGCGGCGCATTTGCAGGTCGACGCGGGCCAGCAACTGCTTGACGTGAAAATCGGCCTCGACCCCGTGCGCGATCAGGCTGTCGACAAAGCCGACGCAGGCCCACCAGAAGGTTTGCGAGGCCTGCGAGGGTGCAATGCGTTCGATTGCGGCCAGCGCATCGCGCATCCGCTGCAACCCCTGCTCCACCTCGATATTGCGCAGAAAGGCCAGCAGACCGCGCTGGAACAGGCCGCGTGCCGTCTTGACTTCGGCTGCGAGCGCCTCCTGCGTCATCGCATCATTGGCCGCTTTGCCGTGTGCCCGCGTACGCAGGTCGGGGAAAAACAGCTCGCCTTCGAACACGCGCTCCGCGCCTTGCAGTTCGCGCAGCCGCTTGTACAGAGGAAACAGCGCGAGTTCGCTGCTACCGCGCCCGTCGGCCAGATCCTTGACCCAGCGTTGCAGGCCTTCGATGGCATTGCGCAAGGCACGCAGCACGTCATCGTTCGCCTGCAGACGACTTTCATTGATATCGCCGAGGATGGACTCGAGCGCGCCGGCCAGAGTGGCCGCGCCCTCAAGACCGACCATGCGGAGTGCGCCAGTCACCTGGTGTGCGTCGTCGCCCGCCAGGCGCAGGGCATTGGTGAGATCGGCATCGACGCTATAGGCCTGCACGCGCCCGAGGGCGGCTTGCAGCGCGGCGTCGATGTCCCCGCGCACCCAGTTCAACGGGCCGGTATCGTAATCGAGTAAGGCGCTCATGGTGTGTGTTCCTGACGTTGTGTGCTTGGCCTTGGTGGCTGACCGCTTTCGTTGTAGCCAGTCCGATCAGGCGAGCTTGAAGCCTGCAACCGAGTTCTTCAGATCCTGCGCCAGCTGCTTCATGCCGCCGATCGACTCGGCGGTCTGCTGCGTACCGCTGCTGGTCTGCGCCGAAATGGACTTGATGTCCTGCATGGTTTCGGCCACCTTGGCGGTCGATTCGGCTTGGCTCTGGGTGGCCGAGGAGATGTCGGCAATCAGACCGGCCAGCTTCTTCGACACGTCGCCGATCTCGGCCAGGGTCCGCCCCGCCGCATCGGACAGCTTGGCGCCTTCGACCACGCCCTGGGTCGAGACTTCCATCGCCGCCACCGTGTCGTGGGTATCGGACTGAATGGTCTTCACGATCGCCGCGATCTGCTTGGTCGCGTCGGCGGAGCGTTCCGCCAGCCGCTGCACCTCTTCCGCAACCACCGAGAAGCCGCGCCCGGCTTCACCAGCAGAAGCGGCCTGAATGGCAGCGTTGAGCGCCAGCACGTTGGTCTGTTCGGTAATGTCTGAAATGAGTTCGACGATCTCGCCGATCTCCTGCGAGGACTCGCCGAGGCGCTTGATTCGTTTTGATGTTTCCTGGATCTGTTCGCGCAGTCCGTTAATGCTGGTGATCGCGTTGGACACCGCCTGCTGCCCCTTTTCGGCGGCCGCCAGCGACTGCTCGGCCACACGGGCGGACTCGGCAGCGCTGCCCGAGACCTGCTGCACCGATTGCGCCAGATTCAGCACCGCTGCCGAGGTCTCCTCGATCTCGGCAGTCTGGCGGCGCGCGGCCTGCTGCAGCGAATCGGATACCTGGCTCGCCTGGCTGGCGGCCTGGTCCATCTGCTGCGCGGCGTTGTTGATCCCGCGCACCAGGGTACGCAACTCCTCAACCGTGTAGTTGATCGAGTCGGCCACCGCACCGGTGATGTCTTCGGTCACGCTGGCGTTGATGGTGAGGTTACCTTCAGCCAGCTCGCCCAGTTCGTCCATCAGACGCAGAATCGCCTCCTGGTTGCGGCCGTTTTCCTCTTCACTCCTGCGCGCCCGTGATTTGGTCTCGTTGATGTTGACCAGCCCCAGCATCACCAGCGAACCAATCGCCAGCAAGCCGAACAGGGCTGCCACCAGGTAACCTGCGCCGCCAACGGACTGGTACTCCTGCGACAGCTGATCGGTATCCTGCAACAGCGTATCACTGCCGGTAAACAGGTTCTTCGCCGACACTTTGGCTTGCAGCAGAGGCTGCGTGTTGGCCAGCACCGCGCCCACCACTTCGACCATGTCGGCCATGTTGCTACCGAGATCTTCCAGCGTCGCCATGCTGTTCTCATTGCGGCTGGCGCCGCCGGACATCAGTGCCTGCACCGTGTCGCGGAACGAGGTGGTGTCCTTCTCCAGTTGAGCCACCACGGCAGGGTCGATCAGCTCGGCCGACAGCAGCAGGTTGGCGTTCTTCGGCAGGCGTTGGCTCAGCACGACCAGATGGTCGGCACGTGACACCTCGCTCACGGAGGCACCGGAAGCGGCAAGCTGATTGGCGAGCCGCTCGGCCACCTTCTGCAAGTCGGCGCTCAGCTTGTTAATGCTTTTGATGCTTTGGCTCATCGCCACCAGGTTCTTCTGTTGCGACAGAATCTGCGCGACCTGCGGATCGAACTTCTTCCACTGCGCGTCAATCCTGTCCAGCGTCACGCGCGCCGCACCGCTGGAAGCGGGCACCGTATCATCGCCTTCGGAAAGACCCTTCAGGGTCGCTTCGAACGCGGCCTTTCCAGCCGCCAGCTTCTTGAAGGCTTCGGCATTACCGAGAACGGATTGCTGGGCCGTCAGCGGCAGCCGCTGCGACAACACTTTCAGTTCCCCCGCCCGCGTTTCATAACCGGTACGGTTGTCGAGCTGGATCGAACTGTAGACGGTGACTCCGGCGGCCAGCAGCAGCGAGACAATGAGCGTGCCACCGGTATAGAGATATTGTTTTTCGACGGGCAAGCTGCCAATCAGGGGGGCCTTGCCGGGCTCCTTGTCTGCCAGCTTGCGCACGGTCTGCATGATCAGGGTGGTTTGGCTCCCGTCCTTGCCTGACGCCTTTCCTGTCATGCGACCTGCCAGCCCCCTGAGGCCATTCATCGTTATCGCCATGTTCATCGCTCCAGTCCTTCCACTTATCGGCGCCAGTGCGCCCGGTTTTAATGATCAATCAATTACCGACCTGCGCTTCGACCTTGAGAAACTCGGCATTGCCGAGCAACTGGCCAAAGTCCATGTCACACCAGTCGGCGCCCGCTTCGTCCGCATACTGGCGCGCGACCCAGGGGTGCGGTGCGTGCGTGCTGCGCAACTGGTAACGGCTAATGTTTTTCAGACCCAGGGTGTTGCGCACCAGCAGGGCCGCATTTACGCCAAAGTCATGATGCGGGATCAGCAAACGACAGTCTGCGTGATCGGGGGTCACGCCCTGCCCCATGAAATCGGCAAAGTCGCTCACTGCAAACAGATTGCCACGGATGTTGGCGACGCCGCGAAACCATCGGCACGCGCCGGGCACCTTGACGACAGGCGGTACCGGGATCACCTCTTCGGTGTCGGAAAGGCTTACCAGCCAATTCACGTCGCCCACCCGAAAGCCCAGCCGCGAGCCGGAATTGTCACGGCTGGCTGCCGCCTGCAACTGCTGCGAAAGCGTGGTCTGAAATTCGCGCAGATTGAATTTCTTGGCCATGGCGTGCTCAGCCCAGCGCCTTGATCTGCGACAACAGGTCTTCCGGCTTCACAGGCTTGACCAGGTAGGCTTTCGCACCCTGGCGCATGCCCCATACCTTGTCGGTTTCCTGGCCCTTGGTGGTACACATGATGACCGGGATATGCCTGGTCGCCTCTTCCTTGGTGATCATGCGCGTCGCTTGATAGCCGTTCATCCCGGGCATCACGACATCCATCACGATCAGGTCGGGCAAGGTCTGCTTGGCCTGCGCGACGGCTTCCTCGCCGCTCTCGGCCATGCTGACCAGATAGCCGTTTTTGACCAGCAGCTCGGACAGGAAAAAGCGTTCCGTGGGGGAATCATCCACAACCAGAATTCGGCTGATCGCCATATCAATGCTCCTCGAGAAAAGTTAAGCGCCCGCGCACGCGTGTTCGCGCACCGCCGTCAGCAACGTGTCCTTGGTAAATGGCTTGGTCAGGTATTCGTCCGATCCCACCATGCGGCCGCGCGCCCGATCGAACAGGCCGTCCTTGGACGACAGCATGATGACCGGCGTGGCGCGATACTTGGCATTGCGCTTGATCAGCGAACAGGTCTGGTAGCCGTCGAGCCGCGGCATCATGATGTCGACGAACACCACATCGGGTTCGTGATCGGTGATCTTGGCCAGCGCGTCGAAGCCATCCTGCGCCAGGATGACCTCGCAGCCCGCCTG
>JBLMYH010000143.1:0-5074 GCA_050258175.1 Hyphomicrobiaceae bacterium | reverse complement strand
GCGCGACACAGGATGCAACCCGCCGCGCGCCGGACCCCGCCCCGGCAGCGTCACATCCAGTGTTTCGGCCGTCAGCTGGCGATCCAGCTCCACCTGCTGCAGCGCGTCGCGGCGGGATCTGAGCGCTGCCTCCACGGCCTGCTTGGCTTCGTTGATGCGTGCGCCGGCGCTCTTGCGTTCCTCGGCGGGCATTGCACCCAGGCTCTTCAGCAACTCGGTCAACTGGCCGCTTTTGCCAAGATACGCTGCTTTCACCTGTTCCAGATTCGGCAAATCGGGACAGGCGTGAATGGCGGTAAGGGCGTCGGCAACGATTTCGTTGGGATTGCGCATGTCGGTTATCTGGAAAATCTCAAATTTGTCCACGAAGGACACGAAATTACCGATTCAAAACAATCGGCTCTTCGCGCCTCTTCGTGTTCTTCGTGGATAAACACCCGGTTCTTAAGGCAGCACCAACAAAAAAAGGCCTTGCGGCCTTTTTTTGTTGCTTCAGTGCCGCTTACGCAGCGAGCTTGGCCTTGACCTGTTCGACGATCTTGGCAAAAGCGTCCTTGTCGAAAATCGCGATATCGGACAGCACCTTGCGGTCAATCCCGATCTCGGCACGCGACAGGCCGTTCATGAACACGCTGTAGGTCAGACCGTGCTGACGCGAAGCTGCGTTGATACGGGCAATCCACAATGCGCGGAACTGGCGCTTGCGCTGACGACGGTCGCGGTACTGGTACTGACCGGCCTTCATCACCGCTTCGTTGGCGACGCGGAAGACGTTCTTGCGACGACCGCGATAGCCTTTGGCGGCATCGAGGATTTTCTTGTGGCTGGCGCGGGCGGTTACACCCCGTTTGACGCGTGGCATGCTTTCTCTCCTTTATGCGTAGGGCAACATGCGCGCAACCGCTTTGTGGTTGCTGGCATTGACGGTTTCCATGCCGCGCAACTGGCGCTTACGCTTGGTGCTCTTCTTGGTGAGAATGTGGCGCATGAACGCGTGCGAACGCTTGAACCCGCCGCCGCCCAGCGCGCGGAACCGCTTGGCGGCACCGCTCTTGCTTTTCATCTTAGGCATGATGCTTCCTTTTATCTCATGCGGTCAGGTGACCCCACGACGTGGGATGCTTCACCTACCCGACTGCACGTATTGTTGGCGTTTTTGACCTTGGGGGCCCGAGAAACGCCAGTCTCGAAACTCAAACCTTCTTCTTCGGCGCCAGCATCATCACCAGTTGACGGCCTTCCATCTTGGGGAACTGCTCGACGACCGCGATTTCGGCCAAGTCGGTCGACACGCGCCGCAACTGCGCCATACCGATCTCCTGGTGAGCCATTTCCCGGCCCCGAAAACGCAATGTGATCTTGGTCTTATCGCCTTCTTCAAGAAACTTGATGAGGTTGCGAAGCTTGATCTGGTAATCGCCCTCGTCCGTGCCAGGGCGGAACTTGATTTCCTTGATCTGGACCTGCTTCTGCTTCAGCTTGGCTTCATGCTGCTTCTTGCTTTCCTGGTACTTGAACTTGCCGTAGTCCATGATCTTGGCCACGGGCGGCTGCGCCGTCGGCGCAATTTCAACCAAGTCCAGGTCAGCCTCTTCTGCCTGACGCAACGCATCGTAAATCTTTACGATACCAAGCTGCTCGCCTTCCACACCGACCAACCGCACCTCTGGGGCTGTAATTTCACCATTGATGCGTGTCTGTTTCTTTTCTGTCGCGATGAGTCGTTCTCCAAATAAAAGCCTGACGCCAGGCGTCGAGGCAAAAAAGGTCAAACAAATTAAAGAAGGCGTGGGGCCAAGCCCCAATCAAGGGAGGCCCCGACGCCTTGTTTGACCGCCGTTACTGGCGCGCCAGCGTTTCCGCCTTCAGGCGCGCAATCAAGTCATCCAAACCGAACTGCCCCAGATCCTGGTTGCCGCGAGCACGGACGGCGACCACACCCGTCTCCATTTCCTTGTCGCCGACGACCACCTGATAAGGCAGCTTCTGCAAGCTATGTTCCCGAATCTTATAGGTAATCTTGTTATTACTCAAGTCCGACACCGCGCGGATGCCGGCCGCGCGCAGCGCCTGCACGACTTTCCCGGCATATTCGGCCTGGCGCTCGCTGATATTCAGGACCATCACCTGCACCGGCGCCAGCCACAAGGGAAAATTGCCGGCATGGTGCTCGATCAGGATACCGATGAAGCGTTCCATCGAACCGAGGATCGCGCGATGCAGCATCACTGGGGGCTTGCGGCTGTTGTCCTCGTCGACGAACTCGGCACCGAGGCGCACCGGCAGGTTGAAGTCGAGTTGGATGGTACCGCACTGCCACAGGCGCCCGAGCGTGTCCTTCAGCGTGAATTCGATCTTGGGGCCATAGAACGCGCCCTCGCCCGGCTGCAGGTCGTATGCCAGATCGTTCTTATCCAATGCCGCCGCCAGCGCCGCTTCAGCCTTGTCCCAGCTCTCGTCCGAACCGACACGCTTGTCCGGACGGGTCGACAGCTTGACCAGCACGTCGTTGAAGCCGAAATCAGCGTAGACCTTCTGCAGCATGACGATGAAATCGGCCACTTCGGACTCGATCTGGTCTTCGGTGCAGAAGATGTGCGCGTCGTCCTGGGTGAAGCCGCGAACGCGCATGATGCCGTGCAGCGCCCCCGAGGGCTCGTTGCAGTGACAGGAACCGAACTCGGCCAGTCGCAGCGGCAGATCGCGGTAGGAATGCAGGCCGCTGTTGAAAATCTGCACGTGGCCCGGGCAGTTCATCGGCTTCACCGCATAGTCGCGGTTTTCCGACGCCGTGGTGAACATGTTGTCGCGGTAGTTGTCCCAGTGGCCGGATTTCTCCCACAGGCTGCGGTCCATCACCGCCGGGGTGCGCACTTCCTGATAGCCGCACTCGACGAACTTCTGCCGCATGTACTGCTCGATCTGCTGCCACACGATCCAGCCCTTGGGGTGCCAGAACACCATGCCCGGCGCCTCGTCCTGCATGTGCAGCAGGTCGAGCTGCTTGGCGAGCCGGCGGTGGTCGCGCTTCTCCGCTTCCTCCAAGCGGTGCAGGTAGGCCTCGAGGTCTTCCTTCTTCGCCCATGCGGTGCCGTAGATGCGCTGCAGCATCGGATTCTTCGAATCACCGCGCCAGTAGGCGCCAGCCAGCTTCATCAGCTTGAACGCGCGCGGCAGCTTGCCGGTCGACGGCAGATGCGGGCCGCGGCAGACGTCGAACCAGTCGCCCTGGCGGTAGATCGACAACTCCTCGCCCTCGGGGATCACCTCGTCGATGATCTGCACCTTGTAGGTCTCGCCGAGCTCGGCGAACGCGCGCTTGGCGTCCTCGCGCGACCACACCTCGCGCTGGATCGGCAGATCGCGCTTGACGATCTCGTCCATGCGCTTTTCGATCTTTTCCAGGTCTTCCGGCGTAAACGGCTCCTCGCGCGCGAAGTCGTAGTAGAACCCGTCCTCGATCGACGGCCCGATCGTCACCTGCGTGCCCGGGTAGAGCTCCTGCACCGCCTGCGCCATCACGTGCGCGGCATCGTGGCGAATCAGGTCCAGCGCTTCCGCGTCCTTGGCCGTGACGATGGCGAGCTGCGCGTCCGCATCGATGCGGTGGCTGGTGTCGACCAACCTGCCGTTCACCCGCCCGGCAAGCGCCGCCTTGGCGAGCCCCGCGCCGATGCTGGCTGCGACCTGCGCGACCGTGACCGGGCCATCGAACTGGCGGACCGAACCATCGGGAAGCGTGACGTTGACCATTTTCAGACTCCAGAAACGAAAAAAAGCGCGGACCGGCCGCGCTTTTGGATACTACAAGTTGAAGATTGCAGAATGCCTGCGAACAGCTATGCGCCGGGTTTATCCAGTGACAGCCTTGCTAGTTCGCGGTGACATTTCGCAACCTCCACGGGCCATCCCAGCCCCTTAAATATTGGTAGGCGCGATTGGACTCGAACCAACGACCCCCACCATGTCAAGGTGGTGCTCTAACCAGCTGAGCTACGCGCCTAATGCGGGGCGCATCATAACCGAAACGCCGTACGCGTGTCGAGTCGGCGCAGCATTATTTCGCACAAACTCAAGCGAGTGGCCAGCGCCGGATCACCTCATAATGCGCGCCGTCGGATTCGGTAACGGATTTCGCCAGCACGAAATCGCCGATTCGCCAGTGCACCGGCGTACACGGCGGCACCTCGCCACCCGCCGATTTACGCAGCAAGGTGACATGCGGCACATGTGGCCGCGCATCGGCTGGAAAGCCGGCCGCCTGCAGGGCGGAATTCAGCGCGCCGACCAGTTCGAAATGCTGCGGCGGCGTCTGGCTCGCCCCGAGCCAACCGATGCGGTTGTGCCGCCAGTAGCCGGCCTGGTCGAGGAGCAATTCGAAGGCGCCGGTGTGGACGATGTCGGCACAGGCAACCAGTTCATCGAGTTCCTCGACCGCTATGCTCCCGAGAAAAGCAAGGGTGATGTGCAGGGTGTCGGCACGCATGCGCCGCCCGCCCCAGTGCTGGTGCAGCCATTTGCCCGTGCGATTGAGCGCGTCACGGGTGGCATCGTCCGGCCACAGGGCAAAGAACAGCCGCAGCGTGTCGGGCCTGGCGAGAAGCGATTCAGTCACGCGCGATCAGGCACACCGCTTCCGCAGCGATGCCCTCGCCGCGTCCGGTGAAGCCGAGCTTTTCGGTGGTGGTGGCCTTGACGTTGATGCGATCGAAGGCGATGCCGAGGTCGTCGGCGATGTGCGCCGTCATGCGGGCGATGTGCGGTGCCATTTTCGGCGCCTGCGCGATGACGGTGGCGTCGACGTTGCCGACGCGCCAGCCACGTTCGCGCAACTGTTGAACGACACGGCGCAGCAGGATGCGGCTGTCGATGCCGGCGAACGCGGCGTCGGTATCCGGAAAATGGCGCCCGATGTCGCCCAGCCCGGCGGCGCCCAGAAGCGCATCGCAGATAGCGTGCAGCAGCACGTCGGCATCGGAGTGCCCGGCCAGCCCCATCTCATACGGGATGTCGACCCCGCCGATGACGAGCTTGCGGTTGGCGGCGAAGGCGTGCACATCGAAGCCGTGGCCGA
>JBLMYH010000142.1:0-2673 GCA_050258175.1 Hyphomicrobiaceae bacterium | reverse complement strand
GCCGATGAAACCCGGAATCGGCACAGGCCGCGACCTGGAGACGCGCTTCGCCGATACCTTCCCCAAGCTGGCGCAGGACCGGTCGGCGCCAGGCGTCGACCCGATCTCTGCTCTCTGAACCTCACACCAAGGTATTGGCCAATACCATCGTCCAATCGACCTGACGCTGTGCGTCTGGTGTCATTCCCTGCACCGGAAGGCGGCTGAAGGCTGTGAGCAAACCAACTGCGCGACGGTTTCTTCGCAGCCTGAGCGTCGCAAATTTTCTTCAACCTGAAACAGCAACGAAAACGGAGGAAGCACCATGGGCATACGCAAACACGCGAAAACGCTGGGCCTGTGCGGCGCGATGCTGGCCGCTACCCTCGCGGTACCGGCCTTTGCCGACGAGGGCGGATCGACACTCTTCACCGCGGCCTACATGCACGCCATGAAGAGCCTGAAGATGATGGGCATGATGGATGCCAACAAGGACCACATGGTGAGCAAGGAGGAGTGGATGGCCTACCACGCCAAGATGTTCGACATGATGGACAAGAACCATGACGGCATGATCGACAAGGGCGAGTGGGAGAAGGGCCTGGGCGGCATCGGCGGCAAGGGCACGAGCTGAGCGTCGTTACGCGTCCGGCCGGCCGCGGCGCACAGGTGCCGCGGCCGGGCAGGGGAACGATGACGGCAGACCGAGGGGCGGTTGACAGCGGAGGGTGGGGAAATGCGACAGCGACACGACAGATGCATGACTTCGAGGCGGGCGCTGCTGGCGATGGCCGCGCTGCTGTGGCTGGTCGCGGGATGGGCCTACGCCCGTGCGCTGGAGATCAAGGACATCGTCCTCACGGTAGCCGACCTGGACCGCTCGGTCGCCTTCTACGAGAACGCGCTGCAATTCAAGAAGGTGTCCGAGCGCTTGATCGCCGGGAGCGACTTCGATCGTGCCACGGGCGTTTTCGGGACCAGGGTGCGCAGCGCCAGCTTGCGCCTCGGGAGCGAGAGCATCGAACTGCAGCAGTACCTGAGTCCGGCCGGCCAGCCGATACCGGCGGACAGCCGCGCCAACGATCTGTGGTTCCAGCATTTCGCCATCGTCGTGAGCGACATGGACCGGGCCTACGAGCACCTCCGGCGGGTCCCTTTCCAGGCCATCTCCAGCGCGCCGCAGACGATACCCGAATCGAATGCCGCGGCGGCCGGCATCAAGGCGTTCAAGTTCAAGGATCCGGACGGACATCCCCTCGAACTCCTGTACTTCCCGCCGGGCAAGGGCAATCCGAAGTGGCAAGGGGCGGACGGGCTGTTCCTCGGCATCGACCACTCGGCGATCACGGTCGCCAGCACCGAACGCAGCCTGGAGTTCTATCGCGACCTGCTGGGGCTGAAGGTGGCGGGGGCAAGCCTCAACACCGGTACGACTCAGGAGCATCTGGACGGGGCCTTCGGCGCGGTGGTCAGGGTCACGGGGCTGCGCCCGGAGAGCGCGCAGGGTCCGGGGCTGGAGTTTCTCCAGTACCTGACGCCGTCCGGGGGCCGTCCGGCGCCGGCGCTGCATCCGAACGACATCGCCCACGTGCGCGTCGTGCTGCAGGTCGACAACCTCGAGCGGCTCGTGGACGAACTTAGCAGCAGGAGCGGGACCTTCGTTTCGCCGCAGGTGGTCAGCATGGCGGGCGCGCCGTTCGCAAAGTGCCTGCTGGTGAAGGACCCGGACGGCCACGTGGTGATGCTAGTGGAATAACCGGAGAGACAAATGAAATACGACGTGATCATCATAGGTTCGGGGGCCGGCGGCTGCGCCACCGCCTACCATCTGACCCAGACCGGCCGCCGCGTGCTGCTGCTGGAAAAGGGCATGCCGCTGCCCAAGGACGGCAGCACGCTGGACGTCGACAAGGTGCTCAGGCGCGGCCTGTTCCTGAGCGACGAGCCCTGGGTGGACCGCGAGGGCCGCATCACCGTGCCGGAGGAACACTTCAATCTCGGGGGCAAGACCAAGTGGTACGGCGCGGCGCTGCTGCGCTTCTCGCCCCACGAGTTCGAAGCCGATGAGGCGCACCAATGCCTCCCCTGGCCGTTCGGCTACTCGGAGCTGGCGCCGTTCTACGACGAGGCCGAGCGCTTGCTGGGCGTGCGCCAGTTCGCGATCGAGTCCAATTTCCAGGACATCGTCGCCGGACTGCGCCGCCAGGACCCGCAATGGCGCAAGCAGCCCATGACGCTTGGGCTGGCGCCCGACATCCTGTCCTACCCGGAAGAGGCGCGGCACTTCGACGCCTTCGCCTCGGTGCGGGGGCTGAAGTCCGACGCGGAATCGACACTGCTTTCCCGGGTGCGCAACAAGCCGAACCTGGAGATTCTCACCAACAAGGTGGTGAGCACATTCCTTCCCGCCGCCGGCGATGCGGCGCGGGTGGCCGGCGTCGAGTGCGAAGACGGCAGCCGCTACGAGGCGGATTTGGTGGTGCTCGCCGCCGGCGCTCTGCACAGCCCGCGGCTGCTGCAGGCTTACATGGAGCGCAGCGGCCTGGCAGCGATCCTGCCGGCCTATGAACAGGTCGGCCGCAACTACAAGTCCCACGTTCTGACGGCGATGCTGGCGCTCTCGCATCGGCCGGTCACCGACGTGCTGTGCAAGACGCTTCTGCTGCTGAACGACGACCTTCCCCACAGCACGGT
>JBLMYH010000141.1:0-14199 GCA_050258175.1 Hyphomicrobiaceae bacterium | reverse complement strand
CAGAGCAGGATGCCGGCTAACGGCCGGACGCCGCGAGGCGAGGAATAGGGCCACAGAGACGAGCGTATTAAGTTACGGTGAAACGCGGTAACCTCCATCCGGAGCAACACCAAATAGGCAGGCGATGAAGCGGCTCGCTGAGTCTGCGGGTAGGTGGCTGGAGCCGGTCAGCAATGGCCGGCCTAGAGGAATGGTTGCCCACGACAGAACCCGGCTTATCGACCCGCTTTTCCACTTCTTATTTAATTCAAATACTTAGCTTTTTTTCCTAGAAAGCAAGGCAAAAACAGCGGCTAAGCATCGGTTTTTCCAGAAACTTATCCACAACCCGAAACCACCCCTAAGTCATTGAGGCGTAGGGGTTTTTTTGCATCCGCCAGCTTGACCCCCCCAAAACTATCCCCTATAGTGGGTGCAAGTGGTGATTGGTGGGAAGTTGTGGGAGAATGCGCCCGTCCAATCGCAGTCGATTTCAAAATAAGGGGGGGGCATGTTTCGGGGGGTCGCGACGGTCAGTCTGGATAGCAAGAACCGGCTCGTGGTGCCGGCGCGCTATCGCGACGCCCTTCTGGTGAATGGCGGGGGGCGCGTGGTGATCACCGCGGACCCGAGCCAGTGCCTGCTGCTCTACCCCCTGCCCGAATGGGAGCCGATTGAGAAGAAGCTCAACGGCCTTTCCGATTTCAATCCGCGCACCCGCAGCCTCAAGCAACTGCTCGTCGGCTACGCGCACGACATGGACATGGACAACGCCGGCCGCGTGTTGCTGCCGCCCATGCTGCGCAAGTTCGCCGAACTGGATAAAAGCGCCGTTCTGGTGGGGCAGGGAAGCAAGATCGAGTTGTGGAACGAGGCGCGCTGGGAAGCGCAGGTGTCGCAGGCGCTGAGCTTCAGCGACGACGCGCTGCCGCCCGAACTGGAGGGGTTCACGTTGTGATGGAGCCCGCCCATGTGCCGGTGCTGGCACAGGAGGCGGTGACGGCGCTGGCGATCAAGCCCGATGGTGTCTATGTCGACGCCACGTTCGGACGCGGCGGGCACAGTCGGCTGATGCTGGCGCAACTGGGCGCGCAGGGACGTCTGATCGCGCTGGATCGCGACCCCGATGCGATTCGCGCCGGCAAGGCGCTGCAGGACGCCCGGTTGACTCTGGTGCAGAGCGCGTTTTCACGTCTGGGCGCGGTGCTGGATGAGTTGGGCGTGACGCAGGTGAACGGGATTTTGCTGGATATCGGCGTGTCGTCGCCGCAGCTTGACGACGCGACGCGCGGATTCAGCTTTCGCTTCGATGCGCCGCTCGACATGCGCATGGATCCGGGCAGTGGGCTGTCGGCGGCGGACTGGCTGGCGACGGCGGCAGAGGGGGAGATCAGTGAAGTCATCCGCACCTACGGGGAAGAGCGGTTTGCTAAATCGATTGCGCGCGCGATTGTTGCGGAGCGGCAAAAAGCGGCCATCCGCAGCACCGGGCAGCTGGCGAACCTCATCGCCGCAACGGTCAAGAAGCGCGAACCGGGGCAGCACCCGGCGACCCGCAGTTTCCAGGCTATACGGATTTATCTCAACCGCGAACTGGAAGAATTGAGCGCCGTGCTGCCGCAATGCGTGGACAGGTTGCAACCCGGAGGGCGGCTCGCCGTCATCAGCTTTCATTCGCTGGAAGACCGCATCGTCAAACGTTTCATGCGCGACGAGGCGATGGGTGAGCAGGCGCCTCGCCGGCTGCCGATTCCGGCCGCCATGCTGAAACCCGGCCGTCTGAAGCTGGTTGGGCGTGCCCAGCATGCGACCGATGACGAGGTGGCGATCAACCCGCGTGCGCGCAGCGCTGTGCTGCGGGTGGCGGAACGCGTGGGCGGGGCGGCAGCGTGAACCGTCTCAACGTCATACTGGCGCTGGTGCTGGTGGCATGTGCGCTGGCGGTGGTCCAGGCGCAGCACCGTGCACGCACGTATTTTGTGGAACTGGAACGCCTGAAGAAAGAGGCGCGTGAGTTGGACGAGCAATGGGGGCAATTGCAGCTAGAACAAGGCACCTGGGCCAACCCGGCGCGGGTCGACGCGCTCGCACGGACCCGGCTGGGTCTGGTTGCGCCACCGCATGACCGGGTGCGCATCGAAACGCTGACGAGCGCCCCATGAATTACCACTCGCGCAAACTCCTCAAGCTGAATCTTGCTCCCTGGCGCATGGCGACGGTCGGCGGGCTGCTGCTTGCCGGCATGACCGTGGTGGCGGGACGGGCATTCTATCTGCAGGGCCTCAACACGGACTATCTGCAGGGTAAGGGCGATGCGGTGGCCAATCGCAATCTGACCCTGCCGGCGCATCGCGGGCAGGTGACCGATCGTTACGGCCACTTGCTGGCGATCAGCACCCCGGTCGAATCCCTGTGGGCGCGCGGGGCCGACCTCAGCCTGTCCGCCGATCAGCGTGCGCACCTGGCCGGGGTGCTGGACGTGACGCCGGCGGAGCTTGCAAGAATGCTGACGCACAAGACTCGCGGCGAATTCGCTGTGCGGCGCCCAGTCACGCCCGAGCAGGCTGTCAAGATTGCGGCCATGGGGCTCCCGGGTCTGTCCTTGCGGCGGGAATTCCGCCGTTACTACCCGGCTGGCGCAGTGACTGCGCAGGTGGTGGGCTTCACCAATGTGGACGACAAGGGCCAGGAGGGCGTCGAACGCGCCTACCAGGGCTGGCTGGCTGGACGAGCGGGCGAACGGCAGATCCTGCGCGATCGCCACGGCAACACCATCCGCGACCTGGCGCCGATCAAGACCGCGCAGATGGGCGGCAACCTGACCCTGTCGCTCGATCTCAGGATCCAGTATCTCGCTTACCGGGAACTGGCGGCGGCGGTCGAGAAGCACAAGGCCAAGGGCGGCAGCATTGTGGTGCTCGATGCCAAGACCGGCGAGATCCTCGCGCTGGCGAACCAGCCCGTCTTCAACCCGAACAACCGTCAGAACTACAGGCCGGACCTGATGCGTAACCGCGCGGTGATCGACACCTTCGAGCCGGGCTCCACCGTCAAGCCTTTCGTTGCCGCCGCGGTACTCGAGCGCGGCCTGTTCCGCCCCGACAGCGTGATCGAGACGCCGGACGACTTCCATGTCGGACCCAAACTGATCCGCGACGAACACCACCACGATCACCTGACGGTGACCCAGATCATCCAGATATCGAGCAACATCGGCGCGGCCAAGATGGCGATGACGCTGACACCGCAGCAACACTGGGAAGTGCTGCATCGTGCAGGATTCGGACAGTTGCCGGGCTCCGGTTTTCCCGGCGAAACTGCCGGACGTTTGCGCGATCCGGCGACCTGGAAACCGGTCGAGCAGGCCACGATGGCCTACGGCTATGGGCTGTCGGTGAGCCTGCTGCAGCTGACGCGCGCCTATATGGCGTTCGCCAACGACGGCGAAGTCATGCCGCTGTCCTTCCTCAAGCGCGAACCGCAGGAAATCGTCGGCGAGCGCGTGTTTTCTGCAAATGTGGCGCGTGAAGTGCGGACCATGATGGAAGCGGTAACCCAGGAAGGCGGCACCGGCACGCTTACGCGGGTACCGGGGTATCGCGTGGCGGGCAAGACCGGCACCGCGCACAAATTGGTCAACGGACACTACGCGCCCGACCGCTACCTCGCCTCATTCGTCGGCATGGCGCCGGCATCGAACCCGCGTCTCATCATCGGTGTGACGATCGATGAGCCCTCGGACGGGGTGTATTACGGCGGCAGCGTGGCGGGTCCGGTATTCGCGCAGGTGATGGCCGCGAGCCTGCGCCTGCTCGGGCTGCCGCCCGACGCCCCGGAAACCGAAACGAAGATGACCGAGAACGCAGTGTCGGGCAAGGGGGGTGCGTGATGGCGAAGAGCCGTTCGCAGCGCGCTTCCACCTCCGCCGCACCACTGGGCATTCGCGAGTCGGTGCCGCACCTGTTGGAGCGACTTGGCATTGCCGTCGGCGAACTTACCAGCGACAGCCGTAAAGCGGGCCCGGGCCGCGTATTCGTTGCGTATCCCGGCGAGACGCGGGACGGGCGCGATTTCATCGCGCAGGCCGTGGCCCAGCGCGTCGACGGCGTGTTGTGGGAAGCCGATCACTACCAGTGGGACCCGGCGCTCGCCATTCCCAACGCTGCGGTGCCCGGCCTCAAGGCCCGTATCGGTGAAATTGCCGCCCACGTTTACGGCGAACCATCGCGCGCGCTGCACATGGTCGGCGTCACGGGGACCAATGGCAAGACTTCGGTGGCGCACTGGGTGGCCCAGGCCTTGTCGCAACTGGGGCGTAAGACCGCAGTCGTCGGCACCGTCGGCAACGGTTTCCCGGGCGCACTCACCCCGGCGCTCAACACCACGCCCGACGCCATCGAATTGCAGCAGCGCCTGGCGGCCTACCGGCAGCAGGGCGCCGTCGCCTGTGCGATGGAGGTGTCGTCGCACGGCCTCGCGCAGGGGCGCGCCAACGGCATCGCGTTCAACGTCGCAGTGCTGACCAATCTGTCGCGCGACCATCTCGATTACCACGGCAGCATGGAAAACTATGCCGATGCCAAGGCGCGCCTGTTCAGCTGGCCCGGCCTGGAATGGGCGGTGGTCAACGTCGACGATGAATTCGGGCAGCGCCTGGAAAGCGAAACCCGCCCGGCGCGCGTCGCCGGATATGGGTTCCAGCGGGGCGCCGTGGTCGGCGAGACGCTGCGCCTGTCGCAAGCCGGCCTGCACCTGCGCGTCCACACCGACTGGGGCAATGCCGAATTCGACGCACCGCTGCTGGGCCGCTTCAATGCCGCCAATCTGCTGGCCGTGCTCACCACCCTGCTGATTTCGAACGTGCCCCTGGCCGACGCATGCCAAGTCCTCGCGCGCGTCACCCCCCCGCCGGGGAGGATGCAGACACTCGGCGGCGACGGGCATCCTCTGGTGGTCATCGATTATGCCCATACCCCCGATGCGTTGGAGAAAGTGCTCGCCACGCTGCGTGAAATCGTCGACGGCGGGCGGCTGGTCTGCGTGTTCGGCTGCGGCGGCAACCGCGACAAGGGCAAGCGCCCGCTGATGGGGCGGGCCGCCGCCAGCGGCGCGGACGAAGTGTGGGTTACCACCGACAATCCGCGCAACGAGGCTGCGCGCCACATCATTGACGACATTCTTGCCGGCATCAGTGGAACCCGGCGCGATTCCCCGCATGTCGAGCCGGATCGTGCGCGCGCCATCTTCGAGGCGATCGGCGGCGCGCGTCAGGGCGATGTGGTGCTGGTTGCGGGTAAGGGCCACGAGGACTACCAGGAGATTTCCGGGCAGCGCCTGCCGTTCTCCGATGTGGCAGTGGCGAGGAAGGCGCTGGAGGCATGGGCATGAGCGCGCCGATGATGCGTCTGTCCGAAGCCGCCGCCATGCTCGGCGTGCCGTTTGCTGGCGAGGATGCCGAGGTGTTGCGCGTCGCCACCGACAGCCGCACGATCCAGCCAGGTGACCTCTTCATCGCGCTGCGCGGTGAGAAATTCGACGGCGGCAACTTTGCCGCCCAGGCCTTGCGGCAGGGCGCGGCTGGCGTGGTGCTCGACCGCGGCCAGGCGCCCGACGTGGCAGCCGCGATCCGCGTCGACGATACCCGCCTCGCGCTCGGCAAACTGGCGGCCGCCTGGCGCCGACGCTTTGCGCTTCCGGTCGTCGCCATCACCGGCAGCAACGGCAAGACGACCGTCAAGGAAATGCTGGCGGCGATCTTGCGGGTGGAGGCTGGCGCGGATGCCGCCGTTCTCCATACCGAAGGCAATCTCAACAACGACATCGGCCTGCCGCTGATGCTGCTGCGCTTGCGCGCGGCGCATCAGTACGCGGCACTGGAAATGGGCATGAACCATGCCGGCGAGATCGACTATCTGACGCGCCTGGCCGCGCCCGATGTGGCGCTGATCAACAATGCGCTGTCCGCGCATATCGGCTTTCTCGGGTCGATTGAAAATATCGCGCGTGCCAAGGGTGAGATCTTCAATGGCTTGTCGGGCGCCGGCATCGCCGTGTTCAACGCCGACGACCCGCATGCCTGGCTATGGCGCGAGGCCAATGCGCGGCGCTGCGTGATCGACTTCGGCTTCAGGCAGCCGGCGGCGGTGCGAGGGCACTACCAGCCGCGTGATTTCGGGTCGCTGCTCACCCTCACGCTGCCCAATGCGGTCCTCGACATCACGCTGCGGGTGCCGGGCGAACACAACGCAATGAACGCGCTTGCCGCGGCGGCGGCCGCTTTCGCGCTCGACGTCAGCCACCGCAGCATCGTCGCGGGGTTGTCCGGTTTCGCCGGCGTCAAGGGCCGTCTGCAGAGAAAGGCAGCGCTGCATGGCAGCACCTTCATCGACGACACCTACAACGCCAATCCCGATTCGGTCAAAGCCGCGCTCGCGGTGCTGGCGCAGCAGGCCGGCAAGAAGATCCTGGTGCTGGGCGACATGGGCGAACTGGGCAGCGACGCCGCGGCAATGCATGCGCAGATCGGCCTGGCGGCCCGTGCGGCGGGCGTCGACAGACTGTTGGCGCTGGGCGAGCTGACCAAGGAGACCGTCCGTGCCTTCGGTGCTGGCGCGATGCATTTCGAACGCATCGAGGAATTGCTTGCCGAACTCGAAAACGAACTCAGTCCCAGCACCGTCGTGCTGGTGAAAGGCTCGCGCTTCATGCAGATGGAGCGCGTCGTGCAAGGCTTTCTGGAAGCCCCCGGCGGTCCAGCCGGGGCGTTTGTGCCCCCAACGGCGGGGCAGGGGCACTGATATGCTGCTTTGGTTGTTTCAACATCTTGGTCAGGACGTACGTGCCTTCTATGTCTTCAATTACCTGACGCTGCGCGCGGTCCTGGCCACGCTCACCGCGTTGACGATTTCCTTCATCGTCGGTCCGGCGGTGATCCGCAAGCTGACTGCGCTGAAAATCGGCCAGTCGGTGCGCAGCGACGGGCCGCAAACCCATCTGGTCAAGGCCGGCACGCCGACCATGGGCGGTGCGCTGATTCTGGTGTCGGTTACCGTCACCACCCTGCTGTGGGCGGATCTGTCCAACGACTATGTCTGGGTGGCGCTGTTCACCCTGCTCGGCTTCGGCGTCATCGGCTGGGTCGACGACTGGCGCAAGGTGGTCGAGAAGAACTCGCGCGGCCTGCCCTCGCGCTGGAAGTATTTCTGGCAGTCGGTGATCGGCCTCGCGGTCGCCGCCTATCTGTGGCACAGCGCCAGCCTGCCGGCGCACACCGGGCTCATCATTCCCTTCCTCAAGCACGCCACGGTCCCATTGTCGGCCGTGGGCTTCATTGCGCTGACCTATTTTGTCATCGTCGGCTCCAGCAACGCGGTCAACCTCACCGACGGACTCGATGGCCTGGCGATCCTGCCGACCGTGATGGTGGCGTCCGCCCTGGCGATCTTTGCCTATGTCGCAGGTAACGCGGTGTTCTCGAAATATCTCGGCCTGCCGCATGTGCCCGGCTCAGGGGAACTCGCGGTGTTCTGTGCCGCGATGGCGGGCGCGGGGCTGGCCTTCCTGTGGTTCAACGCCTACCCAGCGGAAGTCTTCATGGGCGACGTCGGCGCGCTGGCGCTGGGCGCCGCGCTCGGCGTGGTTGCCGTGATCGTGCGGCAGGAAATCATCCTCTTCATCATGTGCGGCGTGTTCGTGGTGGAAACCCTGTCCGTGATGGTGCAGGTCGCCTCGTTCAAGCTCACGGGTAAGCGCGTGTTCCGAATGGCGCCGATCCATCACCACTTCGAACTGAAGGGCTGGAAGGAAAACCAGGTGGTGGTGCGGTTCTGGATCATTTCCATGATGCTGGTGCTGATCGGCCTGTCGAGTCTGAAGCTGAGATGAACTACGACAGCCTTGACCTTTCCGGCAAGCAGGTCCTGGTGCTCGGCCTCGGCGACACCGGGCTGTCGTGCGCCCGCTGGCTGGCGGCGCGCGGGGCACAGGTGAGCGTGGCCGACAGCCGCGCGGCGCCCCCGCATGCCGCGCGCCTGGCCGAATGGCTGCCACAGGTGCCTGTTTTTACCGGCCCGTTCGACGACGCGCAGCTGCAGGCGGCCGAGATGCTGGTGCTGAGCCCCGGCGTGCCGCTGGCCGATCCGGCGGTGGCTCGGGCCATCGCAACAGGCGTCGAGGTGGTGGGTGATGTCGAACTTTTCGCCCGTGCGATTCGTGCGCTCAACGCGCAGCGGGAGCATCCGATGCGCGTGATCGCCATCACCGGCAGCAACGGCAAGAGCACCGTCACCGCGATGTGCGGCGACATGTGCCGCATGGCGGGTCTATCCACCTGCGTGGCCGGAAACATCGGCCTGCCGGTGCTGGATGCGCTGTATGAAATCGAGCAAGGAATTGCGCCCGCGCCACAGGTGTGGGTGCTGGAGCTTTCCAGCTTCCAGCTCGAGACGACCACCAGCCTCAACGCCGATGCCGCGACCGTGCTCAATTTGTCGGAAGACCACATGGATCGCTATCCCGACATGGAGGCCTATGCCGCAGCCAAGGCGCGGATCTTCAGCGGCGGCGGCGTGCAGGTGGTGAACCGCGATGATGCGCGCAGTCTGGCGATGGCCTTGCCGGGCAGGCATGTAGTCAGCTTTGGCCTCGACCGCTGCCCGCGGAACGAGAATTTCGGCCTGTGCGAGGATGAGCTGTGCCTGGGGGGCGACATGCTGATGCCGCTGTCTGCGTTGCCGGTGGCCGGGCTGCACAACGCCGCCAATGCCCTGGCGGCGCTGGCACTGACCCGTGCGCTCGGCCTGCAGATGGAGGACTTGCTGCGCGCGCTGCTGCATTTCAAGGGCCTGCCGCACCGGGTCGAGAAGATCGCCGAGTTCGACGGCGTGACCTGGTACGACGACTCCAAGGGCACCAACGTCGGTGCGACCGAAGCTGCGCTCTACGGCATGGGCGCCCGCAAGGCGGTCGTGATCCTCGGCGGCGACGGCAAGGGCCAGGACTTCGGTCCGCTCAAGGCGGCGGTGGCGGCCAACGCCCGCGCCGTGGTGTTGATCGGGCGCGACGCGCCGCTGATCGAGGCTGCACTCGCGGGCAGCGGTATCGCCACCTGCAGGGCCGACGGCATGGGCGACGCGGTCAAGCAGGCCCATCGCCTGGCGCGGGCCGGCGATGCGGTGCTGCTCTCGCCCGCCTGCGCCAGCTTCGACATGTTCCGCAACTACGTTCACCGCGCCGAAGCGTTCATTGAAGCGGTGAGCGCCCTCATGGCGGAAAGGACGGCGAACTGATGCTGTACACCGCGCGCGCACCCAAGCCCAGTGCCGAGCTCGACTTCAGCCTGTTGTGGCTGACCATGGGCCTGCTGGCGATCGGCCTGGTGATGGTGTATTCGGCGTCGATCGCGATCGCCGAAGCCGCCCGCTACACCCATCACAACGGCGAGTACTACCTGATCCGCCAGGGCGTTTTCATCGCCATGGGGATCGGGGTCGGCATCGCGGCGTTTCGCGTGCCGATGCGAGTATGGCAGCAGGCCGCACCCTACCTCTTTCTCGTCGGCCTGCTGCTGCTGGTGGTCGTGCTGATCCCGCATATCGGCCGCGAGGTCAACGGTAGCCGCCGCTGGATCCCGCTCGGTTTCGCCAACCTGCAGCCCTCCGAGCTGATGAAGTTTCTGGCTGTGCTGTACGCCGCCGACTACACCACGCGCAAGGCGGCGTTCATGCACGACTTCAAGAAGGGCTTCCTGCCGATGGCTGCAGTGATGCTTGTGGTCGGCGCGCTGTTGCTACGCGAACCGGATTTCGGCGCCTTTGTCGTCATCATTTCCATCGCCATGGGCATCCTGTTCCTCGGCGGACTCAACTGGAAGGTGTTCGCCGGACTGGTGGTGGTGCTGTTGATCGGCTTTGTCCTGCTGATCCTGACCTCGCCCTATCGTCTGCAGCGTGTGCTCGGCTTCATGGACCCGTTCGCCGATCCGTATGGCAAGGGCTATCAGTTGTCGCATGCGCTGATCGCCTTCGGCCGCGGCGAGTGGCTGGGGCTCGGGCTCGGAGGCAGCATCGAAAAGCTGTTCTATCTGCCCGAAGCGCATACCGATTTCCTGATGGCGGTGATCGCCGAGGAGTTTGGCTTCGTCGGCGTCGTGGTGGTGATCGCGCTGTTCGCCTGGCTCATCGTCAAGGCCTTCCTGATTGGCCATCGCGCAGCCCAGCTCGAGCGCAACTTCTGTGCGCTGGTGGCGCAGGGCGTCGGCATCTGGATCGGCGTGCAGGCCCTCATCAACATGGGCGTGAACGTCGGCCTGCTGCCGACCAAGGGCCTCACCCTGCCTTTCCTGTCGTTCGGCGGCAGCGGCATCATCGCCAATTGCCTGGCGGTCGCCCTGCTGCTGCGCATCGACTGGGAACACCGCCAGATGATGCGGGGGAAGACCTTCTGATGGCTGCGATCAACCGTACCCTGATGGTGATGGCCGGCGGCACTGGCGGCCATGTCTATCCGGCGCTGGCGGTGGCCGACGCGCTGCGCGCGCGCGGCTGGGACGTGTTCTGGCTCGGCACGCACGCCGGGCTCGAGGCGCGCGTGGTGCCGGCGGCCGGGATCGACATGGTGTGGGTGAGCATGGGCGGCGTGCGCGGCAAAAGCGTGCTTAAAAAGCTGCTGTTGCCGCTGACGCTGCTGGTCGCCTTTTGGCAGAGCCTGCGCGCCATCCTGCAGCGCAGGCCGGATGTCGTGTTGGGGATGGGCGGCTACACGGCCTTTCCTGGCGGCATGATGGCGAGCCTCCTGAACAAGCCGCTGGTCATCCACGAGCAGAATTCGGTCGGCGGCCTCACCAACCGCGTGCTGGCCTGCTTGGCCGACCGCGTGCTGACCGCCTTTCCCAAGGTGTTCACCCATCAGCATGACAAGCCGATTCCGTGCCGCCGTGTGACGACCGAATGGGTCGGGAATCCGGTGCGCGCCGACATCGCCGCCGCGACCTCCGCGGCACGCAGCGGCCCGTTGCGTCTGCTGGTGGTTGGCGGCAGCCTCGGCGCACAGGCTCTCAACGACCGGGTGCCGCAGGCGCTCGCGCTGCTGCCGGCGGAAAAGCGCCCGCGCGTTGTGCATCAATCGGGCCGCCAGCATCTCGATGTCCTGCGTGCGAACTATGCTGCCGCCGGTGTCGAGGCCGAGGTGCGCGATTACATCGAGGACATGGCGGCCGCTTACCGCGACTGCGACTTCGCGATCTGTCGGGCCGGCGCCATGACGGTGGCCGAACTGGCCTGCGCCGGCGTACCGGCGGTGCTGGTGCCATTCCCCTTTGCGGTGGACGACCATCAGACCGGCAACGCCGAATTTCTGAGCGAAGCGGGCGCCGCTTGGCTGATCCAGCAAAGGGATCTGAGCGCCGAAAGACTGGCAGCGCTGATCGGCGGCATCGACCGCGCCACGCTGTCGGTCATGGCGGACAAGGCGCGCGCGCTCGCCAGACCCGATGCCACGGCCCGTGTCGCCGATATTTGCGAGGCGCTTGCGAAATGAAACACGCCGTCAAACACATCCATTTTGTCGGCATCGGCGGAGTCGGCATGAGCGGCATCGCCGAGGTGTTGCTGAACCTCGGCTATGCGGTGTCGGGCTCCGACCTGGCCGACAACGCGGTGACGCAGCGGCTGGCCAGGCTGGGGGCGCGCATTCACCGCGGGCATGCGGCCGACAATATCGTCGGCGCCGATGCCGTTGTCACTTCGACTGCGGTGCAGGAAGACAACCCCGAAGTCATCGCCGCACGCGAAAAGAAGATTCCCATCGTGCCGCGCGCGCTCATGCTGGCCGAGTTGATGCGGCTGCAGCGCGGCATCGCGATCGCCGGAACCCACGGCAAGACCACCACCACCAGCCTGGTCGCCAGCATCCTCGGCGAGGCCGGCATGGACCCGACCTACGTGATCGGCGGCAAATTGACCGCCGCCGGCACCAACGCGCGGCTCGGCAAAGGCGACTTCCTGGTCGCCGAAGCCGACGAATCCGACGCCTCCTTCCTCTATCTCACCCCTGTGATCGCGATCGTCACCAACATCGACGCCGACCACATGGACACCTACGGCCATGATTTCGAACGCCTCAAAACCGCCTTCGTCGACTTCTGCCAGCGTCTGCCGTTCTACGGCATGGCGGTGCTGTGCATCGACGACCCGCACGTGCGCGAAATCCTGCCGCGGATCACCAAGCCGATCATCACCTACGGCTTCGACGAGGCGGCACAGGTACGCGCCGTCAACGCGCGCTTCGAGCACGGGCAGATGCAGTTCACCGTCAAGCGCGAGGGCATGGCCAGCCTCGATGTCGTGCTCAACCACCCTGGCATGCATAACGTACTCAACGCGTTGGCGGCGATCGCGGTGGCGACCGAGGTCGACGCCAGCGATGCCGCCATCGTCAAGGCGCTCGCCGAATTCCACGGCGTCGGCCGACGCTTCCAGCGCTACGGCGAGTTGCCCGCGAAGGAGGGCGGTCGGTATTCACTGGTCGATGATTATGGCCACCATCCGGTGGAAATGGCTGCCACGCTTGCCGCGGCGCGCGGTGCCTTTCCCGGGCGGCGTCTGGTGTTGGTGTTCCAGCCGCATCGCTACACCCGCACCCGCGACTGTTTCGAGGATTTCGTGAAAGTGCTGTCGGAAGCCGACGTGCTGCTGCTGACCGAGGTCTATCCCGCGGGCGAGGCACCGATCGTCGCGGCCGACGGCCGTGCCCTCGCTCGCGCCGTGCGGGTCGCGGGCAAGGTCGAGCCGGTGTTCGTGGAAAACGTCGCCGACGTGCCTGCAGCGGTGCACGACCTTGCGCAGGCGGGTGACGTGGTGCTGGTGATGGGCGCAGGAAGCATCGGCCAGGTCGCACCGACGCTGACCCAGGGGAGCGACCATGCGCCATGACTATCGCATGAGCGAGGTCGACATGGCCGGCGGCGGCTCCGTGCTGCGCGGACGCTTCCTCTACAACGAGCCGATGAAGAAACACGTTTCCTGGCGCGCCGGCGGCGCCGCCCAGCGCGTTTACATTCCGGCAGATCTCGAAGATCTGACCTGGCTGGTCCGCGCCATCCCCGCGCACGACGACATCCACATGGTGGGCCTGGGCAGCAACCTGCTGGTACGTGACGGCGGCGTCGCCGGCGTGGTGATCCTGCTGCATGGCGTGCTGACGAAACTGGCCATTGAAAGCCGTACGCACGGACTGCCGCCGCCGCCGAGGGATATCGAGACAGCGCTGGTGTACGCGCAGGCAGGGGTTGCCGCACCCAAGCTGGCGCGCTTTGCCGCCAACCACGACCTGCTCGGCGGCGAGTTCTGGGCCGGCATTCCCGGGACGGTCGGCGGCGCCATTGCGATGAACGCCGGCTGCTATGGCAGCGAAACCTGGGACAAGCTGGTGCAGGTGCAGACGTTGGACCGCGCGGGGCAACTGAACGAGCGCGCGCCGGATGAGTATGTGACCGGCTACCGGCACGTGGCGCTGAAGCATGCGCACCAGGAGTGGTTCATTGGCGGCTGGTTCCGCCTAGCTCGCGGCGACGGCGTGGCCTCGCGCGAAACGATCAAGGACCTGCTGAAACGCCGCATCGCGTCGCAGCCGCTGAATCTGCCCAACGCCGGCTCGGTATTCCGCAACCCGCCCGGCGACTACGCAGCGCGGCTGATCGAGGCCTGCGGACTCAAGGGCTTCCGGATCGGTGGCGCGCAGGTGTCGACCAAGCACGCCAACTTCATTGTCAACGTGGGCAATGCCACGGCGACCGACATCGAGCGCCTGATCGAACAGGTGGAAGACACCGTGGAGGCGCGCACCAACGTGCGGCTGATCCGCGAAGTACGGATTATTGGGGAGCGTCAGTGAGAGCTATCGAATCGGCGAAGAAATTCGGGAAAGTCGCCGTGATGCTGGGCGGCACCTCGGCCGAGCGGCCGGTGTCGCTTAATAGCGGTGCGGCGGTGCTGGCAGCGTTGGCCCGGCAGGGGATCGATGCGCACGCCTTCGATCCGGCGAATCGCAATCTCGCGGATCTCATCAGCGGCGAGTTCGACCGCGTCTTCATCGCGCTGCACGGGCGCTACGGCGAGGACGGCTGCACGCAGGGCGCCCTGGAATTGCTCGGTATCCCCTACACCGGCAGCGGCGTGATGGCGTCGGCCGTCGGCATGGACAAGTGGCGCACCAAGCTGCTGT
>JBLMYH010000140.1:0-3115 GCA_050258175.1 Hyphomicrobiaceae bacterium | reverse complement strand
ACGTTGGCTTCGGTGATGCGAGCCTGCCCGCGCAGGGATTTGACGACGCCGGCGAGGCGTCCGCTAAGATTTTCTAACATGGCTTCCTTGTTGCCGCTATGGGCGGCATGGATAATGAGGCTGGCTGAATCCAATTTCCATTTTAACGAATGTCCCCGCTATTGCTGGTTACTTTGTGTGTGAGCGCGCTGTATGGCTGGATCGCCTGGCGCCTTCAGCGCACCCCGTCCGCTACCTCGGTGCGCGTGCTGACGCCGCTGGCCTTGCTGGCGCACGGGGCGCTGATCTTCCACTCGGTGCTGGGGCAGGGCGATATCCGGCTGGGATTCGGCAACTCGCTGTCGACGATTCTATGGCTGACTGCGTTGACTTACTGGCTGGCCAGCCAGGGCGCGCCGCTGGCGCGCCTGCAGTCGTGGGTCAGCGGACTGGCGGGGGCCTCGGTGCTGCTGATGGCTGTTTTTACGGAGACCCACGCGATTCCCGATTCGCAGGCGCTGGCCCTGCGCGCGCATCTTGTGGTGTCCTTCCTGGCTTATGGCTTGCTGGCCGTGGCGGCGCTGCATGCGGTGTTGATGACCATGCTGGAAAAGCAACTGCATCGCGGGGCCTTGCTGCAGGGCGGCGCGCCGCCCTTGCTCACGCTGGAAGCGATGCTGTTCAAGACCATCGGCGTGGGGTTTGCGCTGCTGACCCTGGCGGTTTTCAGCGGGGTGTTCTTTTCGGAAGAGCTCTTCGGCACGCCCTTGCAGTTCACCCACAAGACCGTGTTCGCCATCCTGTCTTGGCTGGTGTTCGGCGGCTTGCTGCTGGGGCGCCATTTCCGCGGCTGGCGCGGACGCACGGCGCTGGTCTGGACAATCACCGGGTTCACCCTGCTGCTGCTGGCCTATCTGGGCACCCAGTTCGTGCTGGAAGTCGTGCTCAGGCGTTGAGGCGGTTCTGATTGGATAGCATTTCCACCGGCACGCTCTTTGCGGCACTCGCCGTATTGCTGCTGAGCTCGGCGTTTTTTTCCGCGTCCGAGACTGCGATGATGGCGATCAACCGTTATCGTCTGCGCCATGCTGCCGAATCCGGCGTGCGGGGCGCGATGCGCGCGCAGGCGCTGCTGGACAAGACCGACAAGCTGCTGGGGGTCATCCTGCTCGGCAACAACCTGGTCAATTCCGCCTCGGCGACGCTGTCTGCCGTGCTGGCGATCCGCCTGTTCGGCTCTGGCGAGGTCGTGCTGTTCGTGGCGACGCTGTTGCTCACCTTCCTGATCCTGGTGTTTAGCGAAGTCACGCCCAAGGTGGTGGGCGCCGCTTTCCCCGAGCGCGTCGCCTACCCGGCGACGCTGCTGCTCACGCCGCTGCTGAAACTCGCCTATCCGGTGGTGTGGTTCGTCAACCTGTTCGTGCAGGGCATCCTGCGGCTGTTGCGGATCCGGCCCCCCGAGCAGGGGCAGGGCAACAGCCTGGGGCTGGAAGAGTTGCGCACCATCGTGCTGGAATCGTCCGGTCGGCTGCCTCGCGAACACCACCGGATTCTGACGAACCTGCTGGAACTGGAGGACATCACGGTCGATGACGTGATGACGCCGCGCAACCAGATCGAGGCGATCGATATCGAGGACGATCCGGAGCGGCTGCGCCAGCAGATTTCGACCAGCCACCATACCCGGCTGGTGGTTCATGCCGGGTCGCCCGACAATCTGCTCGGCGTGCTGCATGTGCGCAGGGTTCTGCATGCGCTGACCGGCGACGAACTCGATCCCGCGACGTTGAAGGAGAACCTCGAGGACCCCTATTTCGTCCCGGCGGGCACGCCCCTGTTTACCCAGCTGCGCAACTTTCAGAGCGGCCGACGGCGGCTCGCGCTGGTGGTCGATGAATACGGCGAGCTTCAGGGGCTGGTGACACTGGAAGACCTGCTGGAAGAAATGGTGGGCGAATTCACCACGCAGGCACCGTCAGATGCGGGCTACCTGAAGCGGGAGGAGGATGGCAGCTGGCTGGTCGAGGGGAGCGTGCTGCTGCGCCATCTGAACCGCAAGCTGGGCCTGTCGTTGCCGCTGGACGGGCCGAAGACGCTGAACGGCCTGTTGCTTGAGCAATTCGAGGATATTCCTGAGGCGGGGGTGAGCCTCAAGCTGGGGGACGTGCCGGTGGAGATCGTCCAGACGCAGGACCGGGCCGTCAAAATGGCCCGCATTTATTTGCCCCCAGCGGATGAAGGCCTGTCGGAGCGCCCCTCAATTTAGTCGAGAAATCACCGTTAAGGCCTGTGATTCCCCAGGTCCGCGCCGTTTGGCGCGGTGTGCGGAGATATTTGATGCTGGACTTGTCAGGAACCGATCGATGGCAGCTGTGACAAACACCAACAATTTAACCGGGCTGGCGCGTGCCATGGTCAACCATGGCTGGTTGTCCGAGGAAGACGCCGAGGGGGTGTGGAAACGCGCCAGCCAGTCGGGCGACTCGTTCGTGACCGAATTGATCAAGGGGCGGCGCTTCAAGGCCGACCAAGTCGCGGAATTCGCGGCCGTCTCATTCGGTTTCCCCTACCTGGACCTGAACGCCATGGATCACGAGAGCCTGCCGCATGGGCTGCTCGATCCGAAACTGGTGCAAAAGCGGCGTGTGCTGGCCTTACATCAGCGCGGCAACAAGCTGTATGTGGCAACGTCCGACCCGACGCACCTGCAGGCGCTGGACGAGGTGAAGTTCCAGACCGGGCAGATGGTGGAGCCCGTGGTGGAGGAGGACGACAAGCTCGGCAAGCTGATAGAGAAGGCGGGCGAGGCGGCAGAGAGCACGATGGCCGTGTTGAATGCGGAAGACCTCAATCTGGACTTCGCCGACGAGGAAAGCGCCGCGGCGCCGCAGGACACCGGCGGCATCGAAATCGACGATGCGCCGGTGGTGCGTTATCTGCAGAAGATCATGCTCGATGCCATCAATATCGGGGCGTCGGACATCCATTTCGAGCCATACGAGAAGTTCTACCGCATTCGCTACCGTCGTGACGGCATGCTGTACGAGGTTGCGCAGCCGCCGATGGCAATCAAGGACAAGGTGGCCTCGCGCATCAAGGTGTTGTCCCGGCTCGATATCTCGGAAAAACGCGTGCC
>JBLMYH010000139.1:0-7632 GCA_050258175.1 Hyphomicrobiaceae bacterium | reverse complement strand
AATCGTCTCATACGTGGAGTGCCCAAGATGGATTCTCACCCGCGAGGGCCGGATTTTCTATGGCACGTTCCATCAAGCACGTGTCTGCGGCAGGCGGCGCGGCGTTTCAGTCACGCCGAATCTGTGGAATCAGTGCATGCCATGAACACGCGCAATGAAGACGGCGTTTTCGGATAATCTGTACCATTATTAAACAATGTCTTGCAGATCATTTCTAAATCCATTGTTAACCGTTCTGCGTGACAAGAGCCAGCCGAAGGTGGAACGGCCAACCACGCGCGCAGCCTCGGTCGCGCGTCGGGCATGCCTCTTGCGGGGCCGTGTTCGTACCTATCCTGTAGAAGAATTTCGACAGCGGACAGGTGTCATCCAGTGAGCGGCAGGGTCTGTTGCCTCCTGCTATTCCTGGCATCCCTGGCCGGCTGCGCCACGCCGCTGGTGCAGCGGGGCGGCGGACAGGTGACAGTCCCGCGCCTGGAGGCCGACCGCGTGATCGCCGCCGACAACGCAGTGTTGCCCCTGGACGTCTGGCTGCCGCGCGGCGAGCCACGTGCGGTCGTCCTCGCCCTGCATGGCTTCAACGACTACCGTCATGCCTTCGCCGGGGTGGGCCCGTTCCTGGCCGCCCGCGGCATCGCGACCTATGCCTACGACCAGCGTGGCTTCGGTGCGACCGCCCAGCGCGGCATCTGGCCCGGATCGGAACGCCTTGTGGACGATGCCAGGACGGTGGCGGCCCTGCTGCGCCAGCGCTATCCCGGCCGCCCGCTTTACCTGCTGGGAGACAGCATGGGGGGCGCGGTGGCACTATGCGTCCTCGCCGATACGCCCGAAGCTGCCTCTGGGGTGGTGCTGGATGCTCCGGCGGTGTGGGGCAGGGCGACCATGAATCCCCTCCAGCGCGCCGGGCTGTGGCTGCTGGCGCACAGTTTCCCGGGCCTGCGGGTCTCCGGCCGTGGGCTGGGCATCGTCGCCTCGGACAACCAGGCGATGCTGCTGGCGCTGCGCAAGGATTCCCTGATGCTCAAGGAAGCCCGGATGGATGCCGTGTGGGGCCTGGTGAACCTGATGGACAGGGCGCTCGCAGCCGCGCCCAGGCTGAAGGTGCCGGCTCTCGTGCTCTATGGCGAACATGACGAGGTCATCCCGCGGCGTCCCGTCTGCCGGATGCTTTCCAGCCTCCCTCCGTCAGCCCGGCTCGTCGTCTATCCAAACGGCTACCACATGCTCACCCGCGACCTCGATGCCAAGGTGGTACTGGAGGACCTGGCCGCCTGGCTCGCCGACCCGGCGGCGCCTCTGCCTTCCGGACATGAGGCGGATGGGATGCAGACGCTCTGCGGCCGCGATCCATCCTAGCTGCCCGTTTTTCCTCCAAGGAAGAGCGGGCCCCGGGGCCAATGCAAAGGGGCGCGACAGCGCCCCTTTCGTGGTGTTGCACTCCCTGCCGCCGCTATTTTTCCAGCGTCTTGCCCTTGAACTGGATGCTCGCGCCCGGCTTCATCACCAGGGCTTTGATGTGGGCCTTCTCGACAGCCTTCACCCAGCCGCCGGCGTCCTGGGTCAGGATCGGGAAGGTGGCGTAATGCTGCGGGATGGCCAGCTTCGCGCCGACGGTTTTCGCGGCGAGGGCGGCCATGGGGGGCTCCATGCCGAAGTGGCCGCCGATGTTGATCAGGGCCACGTCGGGATGGTATTGCTCGCGGATCAGCTTCATGTCGCTGTAATAGGCCGTGTCGCCGGTGTCGTAGATGGTCGGCCCGTCTTTGATGACGAGAACGAAACCGGCGGGGTTGCCGCCATAGACCATGTCGGGCTCGTCGGGCCCGGCGTGCGGATTCTGCAGGCCGCTGGAGTGGATGGCCGGCACCATGGCGACGGTGACCTCGCCATCGGCGATCTTGATTTCTCCGCCCACGTTCATCAGCGTGTCGAAGCCCATCTGGTCCTTCGGATAGCCGAGCAGCTTGGCCATGTTGCTGCCGAGTTCGAAGTTGGTGACGAGGCGTGCGCCGGTCTTCTTCGCCAGGGCGACCGAATCGCCCACATGATCGAAGTGCCCGTGGGTGATCAGGATGTAGTCGGCCTTGTCGATCCCCGCCAGCGCATCCTTGTCTTTTCCGGCGGCCGGATTCATCGGATTGTTGAGCCAGGGGTCGATGTACAGCACCTTGCCCTTGGGGGTGACGATGCGGAATGCCGCATGACCGAACCAGGTAAGCCGCGTGACGCCGCTGGCGGCGATGGCGGAACCGCTGCTGCCCAGGCTGAAGACGAGCGCGGCGATGACCGCGCTCAGGGTGGCAAGCAAATTGCGCATGGAGGTTCTCCTTGTTGGTTGTTGGCGAAGCAGCCTGGTCGAGCAAACGTAGGCCCAGCCGGTCCGTCGTTGAAGAGACCTAGGTCAGCATAGACCAGGAGTCTGGCACAAGCCATGACAGCGCGTTTGCTCTTCCCAATCCCCTCCGCGCCTTTGCGGCGACGTCGCCACAAAGACGAGAACGGTCGCGGCCAGAAGGATGCCGGAAGGGGGGCGCCGAGGACACGCGGCAGACGATCGTCAGCGACCCGCTGCATCGCGCAGACCACGAGTTCCGGCTGCCGGAGAGGGCGTTTCGGCGTTCTTCATCAGAGCGGCAGCCGTCAGTTGGCGACTGACACCGCCATCCCACGTCGCATTCAACGGCAATTTGTTCTGGACCCGCTGCGCTGCAGCCAGATACTGCGCCAACGTCAGATTGGCGGATGAAATGGGTACGGCAAGCGCCCGTGGATTTTTCGTTATTTCCGCTACCAGCGCCTCATTGACGAAAACATTCGCGCGCGCGCCGGGTTTGCCCTGGATCGATCTTTTGATGAGCTGGTCTGGATCGTGTCTACGTTTGTCGTCTTCAAGCACCGGGTAGGTCTGCATCACCAGCGTGTCGCCGCGCCAGCCGACCAGGACCGGTTGATTGACAACGGTGACCGGCGTGCCCACCGGTACCGCGTCGTAGATGCCCACGATATCCTCCGGGTACAGCCGAAGGCAGCCATGCGTGCCGCGCAGGCCGATGCTCGGCGGCTTGTCGGTGCCGTGAATTGCGTACTCCGGCCAGCCCAGCCTGAGCGCGTGCGTACCCATCGGGTTGTCCGGGCCCGGCGGCACCACTTCCGGCAACGGATCGCCGTCGGCCGCATGTTCCTTGCGGATCGCCGGCGTCGGAGTCCAGGCCGGCGCCGCCGTCTTGGCAACGATCGTGGTGCTGCCTTCCGGCGTCCTCCAGCCGACGCGGCCAATGCCGATCGGATGCGTGATCACCTTCTGTGGCTCGCCGGGTTTTCTTTTCGGAAAATAAAACAGACGCATCGCCGCCAGATTGACCACGATGCCCTGTCGCCTCGTGTCCGGCAGCACAAACTCGGTGGGAATGACGACTTCGGTGCCTGCCTGGGGAACCCAGGGATCAACGCCGGGATTGGCGCTGACAATTTCTTCGTACCCGACATTGAAACGACGCGCGATGTCCGACAGCGTGTCCTCCGCGCGCGCCCTGACGACCTGCACGCTGCCGACCACATCGTCCATGGGGTTGAGGGTGAATTCATGCATCGCGACCGGGGTCGGCAGGACCGCATGGGTCGGCAAAACCGGAACCGCACTCGCTTCCGGTCTGCTGAGCGACTGGCAACCCGCAAGCACGACCAGGCCCGCCAGCGCGATGTAGGGGATGAGTAACGCAGTTCTGGGCGGCATGGACGTGCCCTTTCTAACCAGGTTGATTAACGAGTAGCAGACGCAACCAGATGTTGTGTGGCCCCGATTTATCTGGGGGGAATTCTAGTCCATCCGCCCCTGATGAGCAGCAGGGGCGGGTTGCAGGATGAGCCAGGGGTGATCCAGTGCATTGAGCGGCTTGCCGGACCCGGCTATCCGCACAGCCGATACATGGACAACCCAAAAGGCCGCCGGAACATCTTTCTTACGCCCATGACGGGCCGGCGATCGGCACCTGGAGGGAATTTCAGGTAAACGAATCAGCCACGATGTTCTGATACCAGCCGTCGGCATCTCGCGCTTCCTTGGCCCGGTACGCGGCGGGTGTCTTCAAGGGGCTCGCGCCGAGGGCGCCGGGCAGCGGAGCGATGCTGTCGGCAGTCCGACCATAGACGCCGGCGATTGACAGGCCGTAGGTCGGGCTGGCCAGCGCGTAGCAGGCATTGACGAAGGAGGGGTCGCCCACCGGCCGCCCGGCCAGCAGGCTGGCGATGGCCGCGGCGCAGACCTTGGCTTCGGAATTGGCGGCTGCGGCCGATTTGGGCAGCAGCCCGGCAATCGCGCTGTCGCCGATGACGTGAATGCCCTTCTGGCGGGCCGACTCGAAGCTGCCCGGATCAACCGGACACCAGCCGGTTTCATCGGTCAGGCCCGCCTCGTCGGCAATCTCGCCGGCTTTTTCCGGAGGGATCACGTTGACCACGCTGCCGCGGTGCCGTCCGGCGTCGGTGAAGACGGTCATGCCCTGCGCCTCCACTTTGACGACCTTGCCGCCGTTGGAACCGGGTACCCATTCGATCATGTTCGGATAGAGGATCTGCCAGGCTTCCATGAAGCCTGCCTGGACAGCGAAGCTCTCGTTCGCGTCGAGGATCAGCACCTTGGACTTCGGCTTGCGCCGCTTGAGGTAGTAGGCAATGAGGCTGGCGCGCTCATACGGGCCGGGCGGACAGCGGAAGGGCGACGGCGGCACCGTGATGATCACGGTGCCGCCGTCGGGCATCTGCTCCAGCTGCCGGCGCAGCAGTTCGGTCTGCGCTCCGGCCTTCCAGGCATGGGGCATGACGGTCGCCGCCTGTTCGCTGTAGCCCTCCAGTGAGGAATATTTGAAGTCGATGCCCGGCGCGACCACCAGCCGGTCGTAGGGTAGGGACGTGCCGTCTTCCAGCGCGACCTTTCTCGCGGCCGGATCAATGGACGCCGCATTGCCGTACACCATCAGGATGCCGTGGTTCCGGCTCAGCTTGTCATAGCCTAGGGTAATGGCGCTCAGCGGCCGTATCCCGGTCGCGACGAGGTTGCTCGACGGAGGCGTGACGTAGTTGCGTTGACGCTCGACCAGCGTGACCTGGATGGCGGGATCGGCGCGGCGCAGGTATTTCGCGCAGGTTGCTCCGGCGAACCCGCCGCCGATGACGACCACGCGTTTGCCCTGGGCGGGCTGGGCGAATGCCCTGCCGAATCCGACGAGGGATGCGGCGGTACCGGCGGTGGCCAGGGACAGGAAATCCCTGCGGGTGAAGTTTTGCTTCATGGGGCGCCTACCTTTTCTTCCGGGGCAAGGATTCGAAATATTGCGAGATCATGCGGATCTGCTCATCGCTGTATGCCTTCATGAGCGGCGCCATGACCCGGCCCTTGTTCTCCCGCTTGAATTCGAACAGTTCCTCCGCAATCTTGCTGGCCGGCTTGCCATAGAGTTTCTCCATCTTGCCCACCGCCTTGCCGTCCGTGCCATGGCACATGGCGCACGTGTTGGCCATCGTCTCGGCGGACGGTGCGGCGGAAGCGGGCGGGGAAAGAATGAATGGCTGGGCGAGAATGCCGGTGCATGCCAGCAGGAATCGGTTCGTCGGTCGCATGCCGCATCCTCCAGAAAAGAGCCTCCTCAATATAGACATTTGTCCCCCGTGGAAAGGGAACCTGGGAATGTTCCGCCGGCGTCCGGACTGCAAGACCATGGCGCGACATCCATTGAATCAACGTGGCACCCGGCTGGCCGGCCTGACTCGCGAGGGCGAGACCCTTTGCCAGAAGGGCATTGTTATCAATCTGATAGCGATCATTCATGAAGGAGCGGTGCAAAGCCGGCCGCCACGACAACGGTGTTGATACGACTTAACCATGCTAACCAGGGGCCATGTAAATCAATTAGTTAGGAACCAAATTTAATTGAAATAGAAGCTAAAGCTTGCAACCCTTTCTCTAAAACAACCTTATTTTGCTAACCGTTCGAGATGGCCGAATTTAGGCCGTTTGCGGCAGGGTCGGTGCCAGATATCGCCCTTGTGTTTGTCCGTCCATCGCCACGTAGCAGGCGTTCGAAAAGATTGGGCGTGTGGCTGGTCCTCGGTCATAGCGGCCAGTCGGCTACCTGCAGCGGGCGCTGCCCAACGCGCTCGTCCCCGAGTATCACCTTGGCGGCGAGGTCAGCTACCGCGGCAAGGGCTGGCAGGCCACCGGTGGCTATTTCGGTCGCAGCATCGGCCCCGGTTCCACGACTAAGTTGGGTATTGAAATCGTGAGCACTGGGCGGCACGTATTGAACAAGCCGCCGGTCCGCAGTGCGACAGGAACCCGGCAGGTCAGTCCAGCCGAGTATCTCGTTTAACTGCGGAGGAATTCCAGCGTTGGCCGGATAGGCGCCAGCGCGTGAGCGCTATATTTCCGGACAGATCTGGACCCCGTTCGGCTGACGACCATGGCTCGATAAGCGATTTCGAACGAAAAATATTGCAAATCCATCTGCTTTGGTTCTTATTTAGAAATGCTGAGCTTTCATTTTTCCAAACCGGCTTAGGCATGGGGGTGGTATGAGGAATGCAAGTCGCATGATCAACATTTGCGTGCTGACGGCCTCGCTAGCGTGGGTCAGTCCAGGCTATGCGGAAGGCGCGGATTCGGGTTTTCTTGGCGATTACTCTAAGTTGGCTGAAGTGAAGGATGCATCAGGCGAAACGGTCCTTCGCTACGTGAATCCGGATGTGAAACCCGGGGCGTATCACGCCGTTCGACTCGACCCCATCGAGTATTATCCTGCTCCGAAGCCGACCGAGCAGGTAAGTGCGCAAACTTTGACCGAGATCGCCGAATATATGGACAAAGGCATCCGTGATGCCCTTTCGCGCAAGGTCAACGTTTTTATGGAATCAGGGCCAGGTGTTGCGCGGATGCGAACGGCGATTACTGCGGTCGCACCGAAATCGCCCGCGCTTAGGCCATACGAACTCCTCCCCATTGCATTTCTGATTTCTGCTGCGGCAGGACGCGGCAAGGAAGCGACGATACAGATTGAGGTGCAGCTCGTTGATAGCGTGACCGGCGAGCTCATAGGCGAGTCGGTGCGCAAGGGCACCGGGGCAAAGTTGGCGAGCGAAACGGCGCCGCTCTCATTGAAGGATATTCAGCCTCTGCTCGACAAATGGATTGAAACAGGAACTCAGTTCATGGAAGAGCGGCTTTTTCGTTCCCAATGAGCGGAGGAAGCGCGGCGTGGCGGCAACGCAGTGGTGCCGCTCCCACGAAATTGGAGTAACGGAGCGCTCATAAAAACAAACACTCAATCACTCGGCGGTCGATGGTCCGAGAGCTGTGCGAATTGCCTATAAAAATTATGATTATTCAATGGCCTATGCTCTTGTCCTAACCGTGGCGTGAGATTCACCACATGAAATTCAGGTAACGGCCGTTACCGATGTGAAGGCGGGGGCAGTTCTCGCCCGCGAGTGGGGCCATTCCCGTAAGTTCTCACCTTTGGTTCGGTAGTATGAGATTTACCTCCCGTAAACACTCACCTTTGAGCAGATCAGGACGCAACGGTCCCGTTAACTGGCGCGGGCTCGGGCAACGGGATTTTGCTCCGAAGGGCCAGAGTT
>JBLMYH010000138.1:0-17415 GCA_050258175.1 Hyphomicrobiaceae bacterium | reverse complement strand
AGGTCAAGAAGAAGGACAACCCCACCGTGGGTCGTTACGTCGACACCGATTACGCCAAGTGCATCGGCTGCCACATCTGTGCTGACGTCTGCCCGACCGGCTATATCGTCATGGGTATGGGTGACTGAGCGTGACAGGCATGATCAAACGCCTCCTGGCACTGGGTGCGGTCGTGCTGACGACCGCATCCCTGGCCTGGGCCGGTTCGAACGACCAGCCCAAGGCCGATGGCGCCCCCAAGCCGGTGATTACGAAGGCCACCAAGGGCGAGCATTGCGTCGAACCCAACGACTTCATGCGGCGAAATCACATGAAGGTGTTGATGCATCACCGCGACGAGACCGTGCTTGAGGGCATCCGCACCAAGAAATACAGCCTCAAGGAATGCATCAACTGCCATGCCAGCGAAAAGACGGGCAGCGTCGCCGCGTCCAAGGATGACTTCTGCGTGAGCTGTCACAACTACGCAGCCGTGAAAATCGACTGTTTTGACTGCCATTCCACCAAGCCCCAGGGCTCGATGGCAATGCATCCGTTGAATGCCGAAACGGCGCACTACGCGCACAAGCTTGCTGCCCAAGTCGGCAACAAGATCAGCGCGGAAGAGATGGCCGGGGTTGCACAATGAGCGATATTAAACCGATGTCAGACAATACGCCCAACTCGCCCGAGCGGCGGCGTTTCATCAGCGCAGCCACCGTAGCAGCTGGCGTGACTCTGGTTCCCGGCGTGATGCTGATCGACGTCGCGCAGGGTCGCCCCGCAGACCAGGCCGCAAGCAGCGCGGTCCGCTGGGGCATGCTGGTCGACGCGACCAAGTGCGCCAGTGGCTGTGACGACTGCGTGTCTGCGTGCAGCACCGAGAACGGCTGGACGCCGGTCGCGGAAAGCCGGCATCCCACGCAGGCGCCACAGTGGATCCGCAAGCTGGAACTGCAGAATCCGCTGACGCAGACGGAAACGAACCTGCCGATGATGTGCCAGCATTGCGCCGAACCGCCGTGCGTGGACGTTTGTCCGACCGGCGCGTCGTTCAAGCGTGCCGACGGCATCGTGCTGGTCAACCGCCATACCTGCATCGGCTGCCGCTACTGCATGATGGCATGCCCCTACAAGGCTCGCTCGCTGGTGCATGAACCGCTCAACGACACCCAGAAACCGGATGTTCCCCGCGGCGTCGGCTGCGTCGAGGCGTGCACGCTCTGCGTGCAGAAAGTCGATCGCGGCGACGGAACGACGGCTTGCGCCGAGGCGTGTGCGGCCAGTGGCCACAATGCCATCCTGTTCGGCGACATGAATGACCCCGAAAGCGAGATCTCCAAGCGCCTGCGCGAACTGCCGACCAAGCAGGTGCGGGCCGACCTGAATCTCAACCTCGGCGTTCGCTACCACGGAATCTAAACAACATGGCAAGCATTACCTTCCGCGAAGTAGAGGGCAGCAGCCTGAAGTACTGGGCGCTGTTCGGAGGCATTGGCCTCTTTGTGCTGTTCGGCTTTTTGTCCTACCTGTACATGCACCATCACGGTCACGTCGTGACCGGCATGGACAACCAGATCGTCTGGGGCATCCCGCACGTGTTTGCAGTGTTCCTGATCGTCGCCGCTTCAGGCGCACTGAACGTCGCGTCGATCGCATCGGTGTTCAACAAGCCGATGTACAAGCCACTGGCGCCGCTGTCGGCCATTCTGGCGCTTGCCCTTATGCTGGGCGGTTTGCTGGTGCTGGTGCTCGACCTGGGACGCTCCGACCGGCTCATCGTGGCGATGACGCACTACAACTTCACCTCGATGTTCACTTGGAACGTGTTCCTCTACTCCGGCTTCTTCGCGCTGGTCGGGGCCTACTTGTGGACCATGCTGGATCGCAACGTCAAGGCCTACTCCAAGGCCGCTGGCACCGCAGCATTCATCTGGCGCCTCACCCTGACGACCGGTACCGGCTCGCTGTTTGGATTCCTGATCGCTCGTGAACTGTATGGCACCGCGATGTTGGCGCCGATGTTCATCATCATGTCGTTCGCCTATGGCTTGGCGATCTATCTCATGGTGTTGGTGGCGGCCTACGCCTGGACCGGGCGGCCGCTCGGCGATGCCGTGATGATGCGGCTGAAGAGCCTCCTTGCCGTGTTCGTCGCGGCAGTGCTGTACTTCGTGGTGGTGTACCACCTGACCAACCTTTACTTCGCCAAGATGGGGAGCGTCGAGCGCTTCATCCTGCGTGATGGCGGCATCATCACCACGCTGTTCTGGCTCGGCCAGATCGTTGTTGGCTGCGTGATCCCGCTGGTGATTCTGCTGACGGGGCTCGGCAAGCAACGCAGCTGGATCATGATTGCCAGCGGGCTAGTCATTCTGGGCGGCATTGCACAGATGTATGTCACGATCATCGGTGCCCAGGCTTACCCGCTGGAGATGTTCCCCGGGATGACGATGAAGAGCAGCTTCTATGACGGTGTGATCCACCACTATACGCCGAGCATGCCCGAGATTTTCCTCGGCCTGGGCGGGGTGGCGATTGCCCTGCTGGTGACCACTTTTGCGGTCAAGGTGCTGCGCTTGCTGCCGGCGAATCTGGACGACGCCACCGTCGCCAAACTGGAACATTGATGCATAACCTGCCAGGCAGCGGCTTGGCAGGGGATCGTCCGGCATGAACCAGCAAGCCACTTCAAACGATGATTCCAGGCGCGGGGCTCACATGCCCCGCGTCTTCATTTCTGCCGCGCATAAATCGTCGGGTAAAACCACGCTGACGCTTGGGTTGTGTGCGGCGCTGCATGAACGCGGCCATGCGGTTCAGCCTTTCAAGAAGGGCCCGGATTATATCGATCCGCTGTGGTTGGGCATGGCGGCACGGCGACCCTGCTACAACCTCGACTTCCACATGATGCAGCGCGAGGAGATCGAGAAGCAGTTTGCGCGCGCCGCCGCCGGCGCCCGCATCAGCCTGATCGAGGGCAACAAGGGGCTGTATGACGGCCTCGACCTCGACGGCAGCAACAGCAATGCGGCACTTGCCAAACTACTGGGTGCGCCGGTCGTGCTGGTGATCGACGCCCGTGGCATGACGCGCGGGGTGGCGCCGCTGATCCTTGGTTATCAGGCATTCGACGCGGATATCCAAATCGCCGGGGTCATCCTCAACAATCTCGGCGGCAGCCGCCACGAATCCAAACTGCGCGCGGTGATCGAGCATTACACCGACGTTGAGGTGATCGGCGCCGTCCAGCACGACGCCAGCATGCAGATCGCCGAACGTCATCTGGGCCTGGTGCCCGCCAACGAGCAGGACGCCGCTCGCGCGCGTATTCGGCAGGTTGGCGAGCGGGTCGCAGCGCAGGTCGATCTTGCGCGCCTGCTGGCGATCGCCGACGGCGCCCCGGACTGCGAAGTCGCGGTCGAGGAAACGGTGCAGGCTGCGCCGGAACGGGTGCGGGTGGCGATCGCGCACGACCCGGCGTTCGGTTTCTATTACAGCGAAGACCTCGACAGCCTGCGCCGCTCCAACGTGGAGCTCGTCGAGTTGGATACGCTGCATGCGGAGACGCTGCCTGAGGTGGATGGACTCATTATCGGCGGCGGCTTTCCCGAAGTGTTCATGGGGGAACTCGAGGCCAATGCTGCGTTGCGCGCCAGTATCCGCAACGCGATCGAAGCGGGGCTGCCCACCTATGCCGAATGCGGCGGGCTGATGTACCTGTCGCGCCGCCTCAGCTGGCAGGGCCGGACGTGCGAGATGGTGGGCGTGGTTCCGGGCGACACGGTGATGCACGAGCGCCCGGTCGGAAGAGGCTACGCCAGCCTGCAGCCGACCGGCGTCGACCGCTGGGGGGAATCCGCTCCCATTCCCGCCCATGAGTTTCACTATTCGAGCTTGGAAAACCTCCCGGCCGACTCCATCTATGCGTATCAGGTCAAACGCGGTCATGGCATCGATGGCGAACATGACGGCTATCAGCAGCACAATCTGCTGGCGGGCTACGTGCATCGCCGTGGCAGCGGGGAGCAGGGCTGGATCGCGCCTTTTCTGAACCAGGTGCGCGCGCACAAGGCGCGCGCTGCAGCTTAATTATTCGAGGGATATACCCATGATCAAGATCACAGACGCCGCCGCTGCGCAGATTCGCGCCGCCAACAACAACCCCGACGTATTCGAGATGATCCTGCGCGTGGCGGCTTATCAGGAAGACGATGGCAACGTGAACTACGGCATGGGCTTCGACATTGAACGCGAGGCCGACGAACATCTGGTCGTCAACGGTATCGAAATCCTAATCGCCGCATCGAGTACGCCGTACCTGCAAGGCGTGACGCTTGATTTTGTCGAAATGAATCCGGGCGACATGCGCTTTATTTTCATTCCGCCTTATTCCGCCGAGTCCGATTCGGAGCCGGGCACCGACGCCTCTTCTGCCGAGTAAGCCATGAACTACCTGCCGATTTTCCTGGATCTGCGCGACCGTCACTGCCTGGTGGTGGGCGGTTCGGAAACCGCTGCGCGCAAAACCGAGCTGCTGCTGCGTGCCGGTGCGCACGTCGAGGTCGCTGCGCCCCACCTGCACGAGGGGTTCGAACGCCTGCCGCATGCCGAGCATGTGAAGCGGGTCGCGGACACGTTCACCCCCGACCTGCTCGACGGCAAGGACGCGGTGATCGTGGTCGAGGACGACGCGGCCGCTGCCAAGTTGATTGCCGACGCGGCTCGCGCGCGCCACATACCGGTCAACGTAGCCGACAAGCCGGCGCTGTGCAGTTTCATCCTGCCGTCAATCATCGACCGCTCGCCCATCATGGTGGCGGTATCGAGCGGTGGCGAATCACCGGTGCTCGCCCGCATGCTGCGCGCGCGCCTGGAAACCCTGATTCCCGCCGCCTATGGCAGGCTGAGTGCGCTGGCCTCGCGCTACAAGGACCGTGTGCGGGCGGCGATCAAACCGGAACAGCGGCGCGCGTTCTGGGAAAAGGTGTTCCTCTCGCCGGTCGCCGAAATGGTGTTCTCCGGACGCGATGTCGAAGCCGAGGCGCAACTCGACGCCATGATCAAGGACAGCGCCGCGCACGACATCAGCCGCGGCGAGGTGTACCTGGTCGGCGCCGGCCCGGGCAATCCCGACCTGTTGACCTTCCGCGCCCTGCGGCTGATGCAACAGGCCGATGTCATCGTCTATGACCGCCTGGTCTCGCAGCCCATTCTCGACATGTGCCGCCGCGATGCCGAGCGTGTCTATGTCGGCAAGGAGCGCGACGACCACGCCGTGCCGCAGGAAGAGATCAACCTGATGCTGGTGCGCCTGGCCAAGGAAGGCAAGCGCACGCTGCGGCTGAAGGGAGGCGACCCGTTCATCTTCGGCCGTGGCGGCGAAGAAATCGAAACGCTGGTCGAACACGGCGTGCCGTTCCAGGTGGTGCCAGGCATCACCGCTGCCGCCGGCGTGGCGTCCTACGCGGGGATTCCCCTCACTCACCGCGATTACGCGCAGTCGGTCGCCTTCGTCACCGGGCATCTGAAGGAAAACACCTTCAACATGAACTGGGAAGGCATCGCGCGCAAAGACCAGACGATCGTCATCTACATGGGCCTGAAGGGACTGCCCCTGCTGTGTGAGGCGCTGATCAAGCACGGTCTGACTGCCGACACCCCGGCAGCCATCATTCAGCATGGCACCTTGCCGACCCAGCGCGTCATCACCGGCGACCTCACCACGCTGCCCGCGCTCGCGGAGCAGGCCGGACTCAAGGCGCCGACGCTCATCATCGTCGGCAACGTGGTCAAGCTGCGCGAGAAACTCGGCTGGTATCAGCCCGAACTGCACAGCGAGCAGGCCCACCGCACGCCGCTCGAAGCCGCCGACCACCTGCGCTGAGTGCGCGACGCACGCATGCAGCGTGCATGCGTCGGGTACTCGCGCATACCTGCCCAAGAGGTAGCTGGCGCTTCGGCGCGCGAGCCTCGCACCCCCAGGGTCATGGCCCTGGCGTAATCATCCCTTTCCCGCTTGCGGGCGTCTCCGTTGCGAGAAGCGGGGACGTCAGGGGTGGTTCATGCGCAACTCAGGTCTAGAATCCAGGATGGAGTTGTCCTGAAAGAGCCATCCATGACCCGCACGCGCACCATTGACGGCAACGAGGCCGTCGCCCGCATGGCCTACCTCGGCAACGAGGTCATCGCGATCTATCCCATCACGCCGGCGTCCAGCATGGGCGAATGGGCGGACGAATGGGCTTCGCAGTCCCGCCCCAACCTGTGGGGCGCGGTGCCGAAAATCATCGAGATGCAGTCGGAAGGCGGCGCGGCCGGGGCGCTGCACGGCGCACTCACCTCCGGCGCGCTGGCGACCAGTTTCACCGCCAGCCAGGGTCTGCTGCTGATGATCCCCAACCTCTACAAGATCGCCGGCGAACTGACCCCCCTCGTGCTGCATGTGGCAGCGCGCACGCTGGCGACCCATGCCCTGTCGATTTTCGGCGACCAGTCGGACGTCATGGCCTGCCGCGCCACCGGCTGCGCCATGCTCGCTGCCAACTCACCGCAGGAAGCCCAGGACCTGGCCGTGATCGCCCAGGCGTCAACGCTGGCCGGGCGCATCCCGGTGATCCATTTCTTCGACGGCTTCCGTACCTCGCACGAGGTGGCGAAGATTGCCGCAGTCGAGGCCGGCACCGTGCGCGCCATGCTCGATGCCGACCTCATCGCTGCACACCGTGCCCGCGCGCTCTCGCCGGAACACCCGGTGCTGCGTGGTACCTCGCAGAATCCGGACGTGTTCTTCCAGTCGCGCGAGCGCGCCAACCCTTTCTACGACGCCTTTCCGCACTGCGTGCAGGCGGCAATGGACCGCTTCGGCGCCCTTACCGGACGCCATTACAAGCTGTTCGACTATGTCGGGGCGGCGGATGCCGAGCGCGTGATCGTGTTGATGGGCTCCGGCGCCGAGACCGCGCACGAGACGGTCGAGCATCTCGTCGCGCGCGGCGAGAAGGTGGGGGTGCTGAAGGTGCGGCTGTACCGGCCATTTGCGCCGGCTGCGCTCCTGGCGGCCGTACCGCTGACCGTCAAGGCCATCGCCGTGCTCGATCGCTGCAAGGAGCCCGGTGCCGATGGCGAGCCCCTGTACAAGGATGTGCTCGGCGCGCTGGCGCAGGCGGCGGCAGATGGCGTCTGCAGCATGCCGCGCGTGATCGGTGGCCGCTATGGTCTTGCCAGCAAGGAGTTCACCCCGGGCATGGTCAAGGCGGTCCTCGATGCGCTTTCGGATACGTCGCCCAAGCGCCAGTTCACCGTCGGCATCCATGACGATCTCACCCATCTCTCGCTGCCGTGGGACGCCGCCTTTCGCACCGACGCAGCGCGGCAGCTGCAGCACGCCGTATTCTGGGGCCTCGGTGCAGACGGCACGGTGTCGGCCAACAAAAACTCGATCAAGATCCTCGGCGAGGCCACCGACCTGCAGGCGCAGGGCTACTTCGTCTATGACTCGAAAAAATCCGGCGCTGTCACCGTGTCGCACTTGCGTTTCGGTCCGGCGCCCATCCGTTCCGCCTACCTGGTCGAGGCGGGCATGGCCGGCTTCGTGGCCTGCCACCAGCCGATGTTCGTCGACCGCTACGAACTGCTCGAGCATGCCGCACCCGACGGCGTCTTCCTGCTCAACACACCTGCGTCCCCGGACCAGGTATGGGGCACGCTGCCGCAGAGGCTGCGTGCCGAGATCATCGAGAAACGCCTGCGGTTGTGGGTGATCGACGCCTATGCGGTGGCCGCAGAGGCTGGCATGGGGCGGCGCATCAACACCATCATGCAGACCTGCTTCTTCGCCATTTCCGGCATCCTGCCGAAGGATCAGGCGATCGCCGCAATCAAGCAGGCGGTCGACAAGACCTATGGCAAGAAGAGCACTCGCCTGGTCGAACTGAATTACCGTGCCATCGACATGACGCTGGCGCGGCTGCACCAGGTCGCGGTTCCAGCGGAACCGCGCAGCGACACGGAAACCGCGTCCGTCGCGACGCTGTCCATCCCCGACTTCGTGCGCGACCTCACCCTGCCGATCTACCAGGGCCACGGCGATCGCCTGCCGGTGTCCGTGCTGCCCGCCGATGGCACCTATCCGCTCGGTACCGCACAATACGAAAAGCGCAACATCGCGCTCGAAATCCCGGTGTGGGAACCTGACCTCTGCACCCAGTGCGGCAAGTGCGTGTTCGTCTGCCCGCACACCGCGATTCGCGCGCGCGCCTTTGCCGCCGAGGCGGCTAAGGATGCGCCGCCGGGCTTCAAGCACGTGCCGGCCAAGAGCAAGGACTTTCCCGCTGGCACCGAGATCAGCTACCAGGTGGCGGCGGAAGACTGTACCGGCTGCGGCGACTGCGTCGAGGCCTGCCCGATCCACGACAAATCCAACATCAGTCGGCGCGCGGTGAACATGGCGCCGGCCGGCCCGCTCAAGAACCAGGAACGCGACAATCTCGCTTTCTTCTTGCGCCTGCCCGAGTTCGATCGCGCCGCGCTGAAGCACAACACGCTCCCCGGGGCCATGTTGCTCGACTCGTTGTTCGAGTTTTCCGGCGCCTGCGCCGGCTGCGGCGAGACACCGTACATCCGTCTCGCCACCCAGCTGTTCGGCGACCGCATGCTGGTCGCCAATGCGACGGGCTGTTCCTCCATCTACGGCGGCAACCTGCCGTCGACGCCCTACACGGTGAACAGCGCCGGCCGCGGCCCGGCGTGGAGCAATTCGCTGTTCGAGGACAACGCCGAGTTCGGCCTCGGCATGCGCCTGGCCGCCGACCAGCTGATGGCCTACGCGAAACAGCTGGTTGCGGAGCTGGCCAATGACATCGGCGGCGATCTGAGCGAGGCGCTCATCCACGCCGACCAGCGCGAGGAAACCGGCATCGTCGAGCAGCGTCGGCGCGTCGCCCTGCTGCTCGATAAGCTGGCGGTTTCGAAGCGCCCGCGCGCGCAGGAGCTCGTCAGCGTCGCGGAATGGCTGATCCGCCGTTCGGTGTGGATCATCGGCGGCGACGGCTGGGCCTACGACATCGGCTACGGCGGCCTCGACCACGTGCTGGCACTGCCGTACGACGTCAACATCCTGGTGCTCGACACCGAGGTGTACTCCAACACCGGCGGCCAGACCTCCAAGGCCACGCCGATCGGCGCGGTCGCCAAATTCTCCGCCGGCGGCAAGCCCACCGCGAAGAAGGATCTCGCCAAGATCGCCAGCGACTACGGCCACGTCTACGTGGCGACCGCGGCCTACGGCGCCAAGGACGTGCAGACCCTGCGCGTGTTCCACGAGGCCGAGTCGTATCCCGGTCCCTCGCTGATCGTCGCCTACAGCCCCTGCATCGCCCACGGCTACGACATGCTCTACAACCAGCGCCAGCAGGAACTGGCGGTGAGGAGCGGGCACTGGCCGCTGTTCCGCTTCGACCCGCGCCTGGCGGAGGCAGGCGGCAACCCCTTCAAGCTCGACTCCGCCGCGCCCAGCCAGCCGGTCAAGGCCTTCATGGAATCGGAAACCCGCTTCGCCATGCTTGCGCGCAGCCACCCGGAGGCGGCGCAACGCTTCCTGGCACAGGCGCAGCAGGAAGCCGACCGGCGCTTCAAGATCTACCAGGACATGGCACTGCGCCAAGACCGTCCGGAGCGGGAGCACCCTGAAGGGCATAAAGGTCTGGCGGCGTACCCCTCGCGGGCGCAGGGCCCCGCCGACGAACCCAAACCGGGAGCCTGACATGATCGACCTTTCCACCGACTACCTCGGCCTCAAGCTCAAGAACCCGCTGGTGCCCTCGGCCTCGCCGCTGTCGCGCGACCTCGACATCGCCTTGCGGCTGGAGGACGCAGGCGCTGCAGCGCTGGTGATGTATTCGCTGTTCGAAGAGGAGCTGCAGGTGGAAGACGCGATGCTCGACCGCTTCCTGCTGCACGCCGATCTCGGCCACGGCGAGGCGGACAGCTTCCTGCCCGGCCATGGCGAATTCCAGGGCGGACTCGAGCGCTACCAGTCGCACCTTCACCAACTCAAGCGAAGGCTGGAAATTCCGCTGGTGGCGAGCCTCAACGGCGTGTCGCCTTCGGGCTGGGTGGAACTCGGGCGCGCACTCGAGCTGGCTGGCGCCGATGCGCTCGAACTCAACGTCTATCATGTCGCCGCCGACATGACGACCGCGGGTGAGGCGGTGGAGGCGCGCTACGTCGAGCTGCTGACCGAACTGCGCCGCGTGGTGAGCGTGCCGATCGTGATGAAGCTGTCGCCGTTCTTTTCCTCGCTGCCGCATTTCGTGCAGAAACTCGAATCGGCCGGTGCGAATGGCGTTGCCCTGTTCAATCGCTTTTTCCAGCCCGACATCGATCTTGATGAACTGCGCATGACCGACCAGCTGCACCTGTCCTCGGCCGAAGAGGCGCTGCTGCGGATCCGCTGGATTGCCATCCTGCACGGCCGCACCCGCCTGACGCTCGCCGCCACCGGCGGCGTCCACAGCGAAAGCGAGGCGCTGAAACTCTTGCTGGCCGGCGCCGACGTCGTGCACCTCGCTTCCTGCCTACTGCAGCACGGCCCCGACAAGCTGACCGAGATCCTGGCGGCGATGCAGAACTGGATGGAGGAAAAGGAATACGAATCGGTCGGCCAGTTGAAGGGCAGCATGAGCCAGAAGAATCTTCCCGACCCCTCGCTCGTCGCACGCGCGAGCTACCTGCGTGTGCTGGACAGTTTCACCCCGCGGCCCGGGGTATGGTCCTGAGCCAGGCACGGACTGCAGGCGGCGTGCATGGTTGAGCCTACCCTCGTCAGCCTCAGCGCCGTTGTCATCCTCGGCATTGCCGCGCAGTGGCTGGGCTGGCGCCTGCGCATTCCGCCGATTCTGCTGCTGCTGGTGTTCGGGATCGTGGCCGGGCCGGTTTTCGGCTGGGTCAATCCCGGCAAGCTGCTGGGATCGCTACTGTACCCGGTCGTCTCGCTCGCCGTTGCGCTGATCCTGTTCGAGGGCGGCCTCAGCCTGTCGGTGAAGGAGTTTCGCGCCATAGGCGGCGTGATGGCATGGCTGGTCACCTTGGGTACGGGCATTACGTGGGCGATCGCTGGCCTGGCCGCACACTGGATACTCGGTCTGGACTGGTCGCTGGCGATTCTGCTGGGGGCCGTGCTGGTCGTCACCGGCCCTACGGTCATCGGGCCGATGTTGCGATTCATTCGGCCTACCGGACGCAGTGGCGCCATCCTGAAATGGGAAGGCATCGTCATCGATCCGATCGGTGCGATGCTCGCGGTGCTGGTGTTTCAGGTGACCGTCTATGCGGGGGCGGAACACGAACTGGTGGTGGCAACCGGCGTGCTGAAAACCGTTGCTTTCGGTGTGGTGTTCGGCCTGCTCGGCGCATTCACGCTGGGGTTCTGCCTGAAGCGAGACTTGATCCCCGACTATCTGCAGAATCCAGTGGCGGTCATGTTCGTGGTCGCCGTCTTTACCGGTGCCAATCTGCTGCAGTCCGAGGCGGGCCTGCTGGCGGTGACGATCATGGGGTTTGCCATGGCCAACCAGAAAGCCGTTCCGGTCCAGCACATCGTCGAGTTCAAGGAGAACCTGCGGGTGCTGCTGATCGCGGCCGTATTCATCCTGCTGGCGGCCCATCTCAAACCGCAAGATCTCGACCAGATCGGGCTGGCCAGCTTTGCCTTCTTCCTGACTCTCGTGTTCGTCGCACGGCCTGCCGCCGTATTTGCCGCCACGCTGGGGAGCAAGCTCAGTCTGAAGGAGAAGCTGTTCTTGTCGTGGATGGCGCCGCGCGGCATCGTCGCTGCCGCGGTGGCGTCGATCTTCGCGCTGCGCATGGAGGACGTGGGGCTGGCGGGTTCGGACGCATTGGTGTCGCAGACCTTTTTCGTCATTATCGGAACCGTGACTTTGTACGGTCTGACCGCGCCGCTGGTCGCGCGGCGGCTGGGGTTGGCCAAAGCGGCGCCGCAAGGCGTGCTTTTTCTGGGGGGGCGTTTCTGGGTCAGGGAGATGGCCAAGATACTTCAGGACGAAGGCTATGCCGTCATGCTGGTCGACAACAGCCGGAACAACGTGGCGGCCGCGCGCATGGCCGGCATCCCGGCCTTCTATGCCAGCATCTTTGCCGACAATGTGCTGGACCGGGTCGAGATCAGCGGGATCGGCAAGCTCATGGCCATGACCAGCAATGACGATGTCAACTCGCTGGCGGCGCTGCATTTTGCGCCGTTGTTCGGACGGGCTCAGGCCTACCAGCTGATGCCCGAAGACGAAAAGCAGCTGGAGGCACAGGCCCGGCACCTCAGGGGCCGGTTTCTGTTTGACAGGGGCATGACCCACGCAGTCCTGACCCAGTGGTTCACCGATGAGGCGGTCCTCAAGAAAACCAGGCTGAGCGAGGAATTCGGTTTTGATGAACTGAAGGCCCAATATGGCGGCCAGGTCCAGCCGCTGTTTTTGATCACCGAAGAGGGCGAGCTTCAGGTCTTTACCGTCGAGGGAAAAATCAAGCCGCACGCGGGGCAAACCCTGATCAGCCTGGTGCAACGGCAGCCCGGGCACGGCGAGGCCCTCGCGCGGGAAGCGGCGAAGCCCGCTCGCTGATCGCCGCCGCCCCTCGGCCATGCCGGGTCAGGCGGCCGCGGCCGCGCCGCCGATGTCAGGGTCGGGTGCCGTGAATGAAGTCGACGGAGATGAGCGGAAGTTCTTCCTGGAACCCGACATGCTCAGACGCCTTCTCGTCGAGGAACGGAACAATGAAAGCCTCAAATTTCACGGCGGCAAGAAAAACCGGGTCGAAATTGAAAGACTTTCCGTTCATGCCGAGACAGACCTTGCTTACCCATTTCTTTTCAACGGCGTCGAAGCTGCATCCGCTGTAATGGGTGCCCTCGAACTGCGTGCCGAGCACCACCATGTGCGAGCGGGTCGGATTGGCGGGGTCGACCCAGGACAGGGTTCCCCATACGGGATATGCGTTGGCGGCGTCGTTGACCAGCTCGCCCCTCAGGTGATGGACGTAATGGCGGTAGTCTTCCGCCAGACCTGTCGTCGACAAGAATGCCTGCGTCTCGGGATGCTTTGCACTTAGGCCGGGAACAGACTGGGCGATTTCGCGGATCCGATGCAGCGCATCGATGAAGCCCCAAGCCGACGCAAGCGCCGGGATGATCTTCTCGCTGTTGCCTGGAATCTCGCAGCACGTTTCCCACAGGTCCGCGTAATCGTGGCGGAGGATCTGAAAAGCGTAGTGCAAGCCATCCAGGCAGCGAATTTTTCTGACATCAAGGGCGGAGGGCATGATGTTCCTAACGTGAAGTAGACACCTGCATAGTTGTTATATATACGGAAACCGGAAGGTTGTGTAAGGCGCCCCCGGTTTCGCGTCGTCCGCTCGGACCTGCGCCCGGGTTTCTGGAGCGCATCGTGGGATGGAAACACACCTGCCTGATTTCCCAAAATCGTCTGGCTCGGCCTGGGGTCGTAATGGCCAGCACGGTTCGCCGCAGTGCGGCGCGCGGCAGGAACGCCGGCGTTGTTTTATCGCCCCTCGCCGCGCCCTCCGGGCGCGACCTTGTGCTCGACCGCGAACACCGCGGCTTCGACGCGTGACGACAGGTTGAGCTTGGCGAGGATGTGGCGGACGTGCAGCTTGACTGTGTCGTGGCTGATGTCGAGCGTGCGCGCGATGGTCTTGTTGCTTTCGCCGCGCGACAGGTGGGAGAGGATTTCGCGCTCGCGCGGGGTCAGCGCGTCGAGCAGGGAGCCGGCGTCCTGGCCTTTCTGGTCGTACAGCTTGACCAGCTTGGCGGTCATGGCAGGGGCGACGACAGTCTCGCCGCGCTGGGCGCGCAGGATGGCGTCGACCACTTCGTCGGGCTCCATGCTCTTCAACAGATAGCCGTTGGCGCCGGCACGCAGGGCGCGGGCGAGGTCATCTTCGGCCTCGGAGAGGGTGAGGATGAGGACGGGCAGGTCGAAGCCGTCCGCACGCAGCTGCTGCATCAGGGTGATGCCATCGGTGCCGGGCATGTTGAGGTCGAGGATGAGCACGTCCGGCCGGTGCGCCTTCAGCAGCATGGCCACCTCGTCCGGATTTCCGGTGAAGGCGGTGACCTCGATGCTGCCGCTTTGCTCGAGCAGCTCGGCCAGACCCTTGCGGAACAGCGTATGGTCGTCGACCAGGATGATGCGGGTAAGACTCATGCGGCGTGCTCGGTTTTGCGTTCGGGGAAGACGAGGCGGATGACGGTACCGCCGGCGGGGCGGGACTCGACGCTAAGCTTGCCGTTCAGCTTGGCGGCGCGCTCGCGCATGATGGTGAGGCCGAAGCTCTTGCCCATGGTCGAGGACTCATCCTTCCTCTTCTGCACGCCTACGCCGTCGTCAGCGACGTTGACGATGTATTGCCCGTCGTCGAGATCGAGGGTGATGACGACGTGGCGCGCGCGGGCGTGCTTGGCGATGTTGTAGAGCGACTCCTGGATGATGTGGAAGACCTGGATTTCCTCGTCCGGCGACAGCGAGACATCCTGTACCAGATTGAGGAAGTCGACGTCGGCATTGGCTTTCTTGCGGAAGCTCTTGGCCATCTCCTGGATTGCCGGCACCAGGCCGCGCGGGTTGATGCGGTCGCGGTACTGGGTGATGAGGTCGCGCAGGTCGGCGTAGGCGAGGTCGACCGCCTCCTCGACGTCGCCGAGGTAGCGGTTGGCCTTGGGGTAGTCCTCGTGGCGCATCGCATCGGACAGCACGGTGAGCCGCATCTTGGCGTAGGCCAGCGTCTGCGCCAGGGAATCATGGATCTGGTTGGCCAGCATCTGGCGTTCGTTCATCAGCGAGATGCGCATGTTCTCGCGCGTCAGCCGCGCGTTCTCCAGCGCGATGCCGAGGTGCTCGCTGATCGAGCGGAACAGCAGGCGCACGTCCTCGGGGACGGCCTTGCCTTCTTCCATGAACAGGTTGTAAACGCCCATCACCTGATTCTTGTGCATCAGCGGCACCGCCACCACGGTGTTGCAGGTACCGCTGAAATAGGGGTCGTTGGCCTGGCGCTTGCAGAACGCGACGTTGCTCCAGCTGCTCACCGTTACCTCGCGCGCCGCTTTGCCGCACACGCCGCAATCGACGCTGACGATGTTTTCCTGCTCGACGAGTTCGGGGGGCAGCCCGACCGAACCGATCAGCCGCAAATGCGTGCGGTCGTCGGTGATGACGCGTACTGCGCCCGCCTGCGCTCCGGCCAGCCGGATCATGGTCGACAGAAAACGTCCCAGCAGCTGTTCGACGTTGGAATCGGTGGACAGGCTGGTGGTGATCTCCGACAGCACCCGCAATGCCGGGATGCTGACATTGCCCGAGTCGGGCGGGGTGTGCTGGATCAGCGGATGAATGTTGTCTTTCATGGTGCGATCAGAACGCATATGTTTTGAGCATATTCCGATTTGAACGCGATCCCAAGCCTCGTGTCATGGCGCTGAAACCGCGGGAGTTGAGCCGTCTGCTGGCGCCGCGGGCGCCACCGGAACCGGCAGCACCACGTTAGGTTCGAGGTCCTCCGGAAAGCCGCCCTGGGTCGGCGGTTGCTTGACCGTCGGGTCGGCTTGGCTGGTGGTGTCGTCGGGCGTTTCCTTCACCCTCGTGCGCTGGGAGGCCGGGGCGACGGGTGCCGGTTTCGGCGCGGGTGCCGCCGTCGTTTCAGCCTTGGGCTGCACTGCCGTGGGGGATTCCGCATACAGATGGGGCTGCAGCTGCGGTAGCAGGGTTTTCAGCATCTGAGCGGTGAGCGAGCTGGTGAAGCCGAATTGTCCGGCCCGTTCGCCCTCCACCACTGCGGTCATGGTGCCGAAGTAGCGGTCGCCCAGATAGAAGACGAAGGTGGCGGAACGGCTGATCACGCGCGAATCGATCAGTTGCCCGCCCTTGCCATAGGTCTCGAATCGGTGGTCGCCGGTGCCAGTCTTGCCGCCCATGATGACCGGTTGACCGGACGAATCCTTGAGCACTGTGCCGGCCAGCCGCCCGGCGGTGCCGCCTTCGACGACACCAACCAGCGCACGGCGGACGGTCCGTGCCACCTCGACAGGCAGCAGGCGCTCGCCCTGGGCGGGTTTGCGCGACAGGTGCGTGTCGTAGGGAGTGTTGGCCGCGAAGTGCATGCCGGTAAGGCTCAGCGTCGGCGCCCGCACGCCGTCGTTGACCAGGATGCCCATCAGGTCGGCCAGCGCGGCGGGGCGGTCGCCCGAAGCGCCGATGGCGGTGGCGTATGAGGGGGTGATGTTGTCGAACGGATAGCCCAGCCGCTTCCAGTCGCGTAACAGGCTGTCGAAGGCCTCGACTTCGAGCAGTGACTGAATGCGGATGTCCTGCGCATTCTTGCGGCTGGTCTTGAACAGCCAGTTGTAGACTTCGCGGCGGACGTCGGCGCCCTTGTCGTCAAGGGTCTTGAGATTGGCCAGAGGAGAGGTGCGCAGGGTCTTCACCACCCACAGTTCCAGCGGGTGGATCTGGGTCACGTAGCCGCGGTCGGCCAGATTGTAGGCGTCGGGCGCGTGAGCCTTGTAGAGCGATTCGAGCGTTTTCGGGCTCAGCCCCTCGCTGGCGGGCACATGGGCGTGCAAGGCGCCGACGTAGGTTTCAAACCCTGCCTGTGGTTCCAGATAGCGGTAGACCGCGGTGAAGCGGCGCGGGTTCGTGCGAACGCGGGCGTAGAGATCGTCCGCCATTTGCGCGAGGGTCTGGTTCTGGTGGCTCTGGTAGAAGCGGCGGATGAAGAGGCGGCCCTCCTGGTCAACAAAGCGCATCAAGTAGGTCTGGCGCAGCGGGTTGCTGGCGTCGTCGAGGATGCGCGCCGCCGCACCGGGCGTGGCGCTGGCGTAATGCCGCACGATGTCGCGCATGATGCGGATGTAAACGAGGTTGACCGAGTTTTTCGTGGCCTCCCAGACGTCCATGATCTGGCTGTCTTCCTTGGGGTCGAAGTTGACGAAATCGTGCAGGCCGCCGCCGGTGAAGAACATTTGCCGCGCTGCCGAATACCGACGCCCCATCGCTGCGTCGAGCAGGGCATCGCGCTTGATATCCGGCTGGTCCAGCAGCGTCGCGGCCACCCACTGCGCCAGCACGTCGCGCCGCGGTTGCGCCTTCTGTTTCAGGGTGGCGACGTCGAGCGGGCGGTATTCGTCGTACAGCTGCGAGATGATCTGCAGATAGGTGATCAGCGTGCGCAGCTTGGCGGTGGAGCCGAGATCGAGCCGGGCCTGGCTGTTGATGTCGAATGGCTGGTTGAGGTTGTCGGCCTGGACGCGCAGCACATTGCCCAGCGGGGTTTTTTCATACAGGGTGAAGCTGTAGATCACCTGGCCGAAGGCATTGTCGGGCTTCAGCAGGCGGAAGCCGATCAGCC
>JBLMYH010000137.1:0-7399 GCA_050258175.1 Hyphomicrobiaceae bacterium | reverse complement strand
TTAACCCGAGAACCGCGATTTATATCACAGCTTGCAAGCGCGAGGCAAGTTTGGTGGTCGGTCAGAGTTGGCCGGATTCCATGAGTGACAGCGAGGACGCGCCCGCGACGATGAAATGGTCGAGCACGCGCACGTCCACCAGCATCAGCGCATCCGCCAGCCGACGGGTTAGGGTGCGGTCGGCCTGGCTGGGTTCGGCGACGCCGCTCGGATGGTTGTGCGCCAGGATCAGCGCCGCGGCATTGTGCGCCAAGGCGCGCTTGATGATTTCGCGCGGATAGACACTGGTTTGCGTCAGCGTGCCGCGAAACAGTTCTTCCACGGCGATCACGCGGTTCTGCGCGTCGAGGAACACGCAGCAGAACACTTCGTATTCCTTGCCGTGCAGCATCAGCCGCAGATAGTCGCGCACGGCAGAGGGGGAGGTCAGTGCGTCGCCCGCCTGCATGTCTTCGGCCAGGGTGCGCCGCGCCATTTCCATCACCGCCTGCAGCAGCGCATATTTGGCTTTGCCGACGCCAGGGGCTGCGCAGGCGGCCTTCCTGTCGGCGCGGCACAAACCGCCGAGGCCGCCGAAGCACTCGATCAGTTCGCGTCCGAGGTCGACCGCGCTTTTGCCGACCACGCCGGTGCGCAGAAAAACTGCGACCAGTTCGGCGTCGGTCAGGGCCGTGGCACCCTGTTTCAAGAGTTTCTCGCGCGGACGCGCGTCTTCCGGCCAATCCCTAATCGCCATGACCCTTCCCCTCCCGTAGAATGTGCCATTTTCACGGAAAGCGTGCAGGGAATCGAGACCGTGTCGCTGGCAGGCAAAAAAATCATTCTGGGGGTGACCGGCGGGATCGCAGCCTACAAGGCGGCGGAACTGTGCCGCCTGCTCGTTAAAGCCGGTGCCGGGGTGCAGGTGGTGATGACCGCCGCTGCGCAGCAATTCGTCACGCCGCTCACGTTTCAGGCGCTGTCCGGCACACCGGTTCTGACTTCCCTGTGGGAGCCCGCCAGTGGCGACGGTATGGCGCACATTCACCTGTCGCGCGGCGCTGACCTAGTGCTGGTGGCGCCGGCCTCGGCCGACTTCCTGGCGAAGCTGGCACATGGACGCGCCGACGATCCGTTGACGACCCTCTGCCTCGCACGCACCTGTGCGCTTGCCGTCGCACCTGCGATGAATCGGGAAATGTGGGTTGCGCCGCCGACCCGGCGCAACGTCGAACAGTTGCGGGCTGACGGCGTGAGCGTGCTGGGGCCGGCGGCGGGCGAGCAGGCCTGTGGCGAAACCGGAGTGGGGCGGATGCTGGAACCGGCCGACATCCTTGCGGCCTTGCCCGGCGTGCTAGGCCTGGGCTTGTTGGCGGGGAAGCGGGTTCTGATTACCGCCGGCCCCACCTTCGAAGCGATCGACCCGGTGCGCGGGCTCACCAACCTGAGTTCCGGCAAGATGGGCTATGCCGTCGCGCAGGCAGCGGCCGAGGCGGGGGGCGACGTGTGCCTGGTGTCGGGACCGACCTGTCTCGCCACGCCGGCGGGGGTGCACCGCATAATAAATGTGCGGAGCGCGGCCCAGATGCGGGATGCGGTGCTCGCAGAATTGCCGAGCGACGTGTTTATCGCAGTGGCGGCGGTGGCCGATTACCGGGTCGATGCTGCGGCACTGCAGAAAATCAAGAAAAGCACTGCGGGAATGACCCTAAGCCTGGTCGCCAATCCCGACATTTTGGCCGAGGTCGCCGCCTTGCCCGATGCGCCCTTCTGCGTGGGCTTCGCCGCCGAAACTGAGCAACTGGCCGAACATGCCGAAGCCAAGCGCCGGAAAAAGAAGCTGCCGTTGCTGGTCGGCAACCTGGCGCAGGACACGCTGGGGCAGGACAGTGCTGAACTGGTGCTGTTCGATGACCGGGGACGGCATCCTCTGCCGCGCGCCGACAAACTCACCCAAGCGCGCCACCTGGTCCGCCACCTTGTAACTCTGCTCAACTGACGAAATCCCGACGAAAATGAAGATGGATGTGAAGATTCTCGACGCTCGCCTGCGTGAACAGCGGCCGCACTACGCCACGCCGGGCTCGGCCGGACTCGATCTGCGTGCCTGCATCGATAGTCCAATCACGCTGGCGCCGGGCGAGACGCAGTTGATCCCGACCGGGATGGCGATTCATCTGGCCGATCCCGGCTACGCTGCGTTGATCTTGCCGCGCTCCGGGCTGGGGCACAAACACGGCATCGTGCTGGGCAATCTGGTGGGGTTGATCGATTCCGATTATCAAGGCCAGCTCATGGTTTCCGCGTGGAATCGCGGGCAACAGGCATTCGAGCTGACGCCGATGGAGCGCCTGGCGCAGCTCGTCATCGTGCCGGTGGTGCAAGCCGAGTTCAACGTCGTGGACGAATTTGCAAGCAGCGAGCGCGGCGAGGGCGGATTCGGCAGTACCGGCCGCCAGTAGTGTCGGCAATCTTTACAGGTGGGTAGAAAACGTATCCGGCGGGCCGACCTGCCGGGCGCGCACGCATCAGGGCACGGAATTTGCTGCATCGAGCCATGGCGGCAGGCTGCCAGAGCTGGAATGCCTGTCATTGCGGAGCAACGAATACTAAGAGGTCGGAGCGCCGGCTGGCGCAGTCATGCACCATACGTCCATATCGCGGTTTGGCGTGATCCTGGCTACAGCCCTGGTGCTGCTGGCAGGGCTCGTTACGTCGGCGATTTACCTGACGCGGCCCCAGACACAGCCCGTACCTGAAGAACTGGGTAAACCCGTGATGGCGGCGCAGATCGAATTCCTCGCCGACGCTTTGAAGCGCAGCGCCGCGCGGATCGCCGCGCATCCGCAGACACTGGCGTGTTTCGCCAGCGGCGCGCCGGACGTGTGTCAGGCACAGGCTGCCAACCTGCAAGCCCTGGACCAGGACGCGACCGTGCTGTTCGTCACCGAGGGCCAGCGCCAGCTTCTGCCCGGTTTCCTGCCGGGCGACACCCAGCGGCTGCTGGCCAACGCCGGGCGCGGCGCCGGGGCGACCGCCACCGCCACCTTCAACCTGTCCCTGTCGCACCCGGTGACGGGGGCCGACGGCAAGCGGCTCGGCTATGTAATCGTCGAGCAGAGCGTGCCGCAGTTGCAGGCGCTGTTCGACACCTTGCCGCTGCCGGATGCGGCCGCCTATGCCGAGTTGCAGCAAAAGCAGCCAGGCGACACGGCGATGGTGCTGATGCGGCGCGGCAACCAGGCGATCAAGCGGAACGCGCGGCCGAATCTGATCGCCCTGGCCGGCACGCCCTGGCAGATTGCCGTATGGCGTCCGGTCACGCCGGTGGTCGAAAGCGTGGCGCCCTATGTGCTGGGCTGGCTGGTGGCCAGCCTGGTGATCGCCATTCTGGTGGCGGCCACCATTCTGGCGGTGCGCAACCGGGTGACCGACAACCTGCGCACGCTGGTAAAGCTCACCAACGATCTGCGTCAGCAGCGCCTGCGCGCCGATTATCCTGTCAGTCCGGCGGAGTTCCAGACGCCGCTCGAGACTATGCTGAAGCTCGGCAAGGTCATGCTGGGACGGCAGAAGGAAGTCTCATCGCAGGCCCTGCTCGATCATTTGTCGCAGGTGAATAACCGGCGCGCTTTCGACGAAAAGCAGAAGGAGCTGTTCGCCTCCCTGAAGGAAGGCTGGACGCATAGCCTGCTGATTCTCGATATCGACAATTTCAAGCAGGTCAACGACACCTTCGGCCATGAGGCGGGCGACCAACTCATCATCAAGTTTGGCAATGCGCTGAAAGCCTGCCTGCGCAACAGCGATTTCATCGCACGCCTGGGCGGCGACGAGTTCTGCGTGCTGTTCCCGTTCACCCCGTTGGATCGCGCGCAGGAACTGGCCGAGCGGCTGCGCGCCAAGATGCCGGAAAGCGTGGAGCTCATCCCCGGCGTGACGCAGAAGCTGTCGTGGAGCGGCGGCCTGTCCGAATACAGTCGCGATGACCGTGGAGAAAATGAAGCACTGGCACGCGCCGATGCAGCGCTGCTCGAAGCCAAGCGTGGCGGCCGCAACGTCACGCGGATCAGGGCCGCCGCCTGAGTCCCGCTGCCAGCAGGACGATTCCCAATACGCCCCACAGCCCCAGTACCGGCGCATTGCCCCAGCGCACATACGGCGTGCTGCCGGCGTAGCCCTGGATCTCGCCAGAGAGGCTGCCGGCGGTAAAGAGCGGCAGGCTGGCCAGCAGGTGTCCGTGCGCGTCGATGATCGCGGTGAGGCCGGTATTGGTCGCGCGCAGCATCATGCGCCCGGTTTCCAGCGCGCGCATCTGCGACATCTGCGCGTGTTGCCAGGGGGCCAGCGAATTTCCGAACCAGGCCAGGTTGCTCACGTTAACCAGCACGCTCGCTTGCGGCAACTGGCGGATGATTTCCTCGCCAAATGCGTCCTCGTAGCAGATATCGGCGGCCACTCGCTGGCCGCCGATGGCGAGGGGGCGCTGGTCGATGGCGCCGCGGGCAAAATCCGAAAGCGGGATGTGCAGCACCTCGATGATCCAGCCCCACACTGCCTTCAGCGGGATGTATTCGCCGAACGGCACCAGGTGAACCTTGCTGTAGCGTTGGCTGGGTGCGCTGCCAAAACTGACGACGCTGTTGTAGTAAGCGCCATCCAGCGAGCCGGTCGGCAGCCCGGTCAGCACGTCGCCGCCGTTTTGCCGTCCGAGGGCAATCAGGCCGGCGCGATAGCGGTCGGGAAGCTCGGATTCGAACAGCGGCAGCGCCGTTTCCGGCAGAACGATCAACTGGGCGGACGAGGCGGCGGCCATGCGTGCGTAGGTTTCCAGCGTGCTGCGGGTTCTTTCGGGCTGCCATTTCATGTCTTGCGGGATGTTGCCCTGCAGCAGGGTCACCGAAGTCGGGGTGCCGTCCGGGGTCGTCCACTGGATGCCATGCAAGACCTGGCCGGCGACGCCCAGTGCGACAATCGCTGTCGCGGCCCAGACGCGTGGCGCCAGCGGACCGCGCGTCGTCACCGCCCACGCCAGCAGCGCCGCGATCAGCGCCAGCAAAAACGACACACCATACACACCGACCAGGGGCGCATAGCCGGCCAGCGGCCCACTGGGAACCTGCGAGTAGCCTATGGCCAGCCACGGGAAGCCCGTGAAAATCCAGCCGCGGATCCATTCCGACACGCCCCAGGCGAGCGGGAGCAGCAGCAGCGTGCGCAGCAGGGGTGCGATGCGCCAAGGTGCCTGCAAAGCCCCGACTGCCGCCGGAAACAGCGCCAGGAAGGCGCAGAACAGGAAGGTGGCCAGGCCCGCCAGCCACGCGGGCATGCCCCCGTACACTGACAGGCTAACAAACACCCAACTCACTCCGCTGAGGAAGAATCCCAGCCCCCAGGCGAAGCCGGTCAGAAACCCGACCCGCATGGAGGGCGTGCGCGACAGTAGCCCGAACAGCACGGCAAGGCTCAGCACGGGCAGGGGCCAGAGCCCGAACGGCGCGAAACCGGCGACGGCGACCGCCCCGGCAAGGAGGCTGAGAAACAGCGACCGCAAGGATACGCCGCGCATGGCGAAAAGCTTACCCACCATGCGTGTCGCTTCGATCAGCGGGGCGCTTCAAAATCGATGTGTCCGTCGATCAGCGTGAAGCGCACGCGGCCCTGCATCGGATGATTGCGGAAAGGGGTGTTGTCGCCCTGGCTGGCCAGGGCCTTGGGCGTCACGATCCATTCGGCAGCTTCGTCGAACACGCAGAGGTCGGCGCAGCCGCCGACCGACAGGTGCCCCCCCGCCACCCCCAGAATCTGCGCTGGTTTCCGGGAAATCAGATCGATCGCCTGCATCAGCGGCACCCCCATCTCGCGGGCCCATTTCAGCGTCAGCGGCAACAGCAGTTCGACGCCCGAGGCGCCCGGGGCCGATTCGCCGAAGGGTACCTGCTTCACGTCCTCGTCGACCGGGGTGTGATCGGAACACAGCGCGTCGATCGAGCCGTCGCGCAAGCCTTCGCGGATCGCATCACGGTCGCGCAGGCTCCTGAGCGGCGGTACCAGGTGCAGATGCGAATCGAAGGTGATGAGGTCGTTTTCCGACAGATGCACATGGGTGCATGCCACATCGCAGGTCACTGCGAGTCCCTGTGCCCTGGCTGCACGCACCATTGCAATGCCCTCGCGCGTCGACAGGCGGGCGAGGTGGGTGCGCGCGCCGGTTTCGCGCGCCAGCTGCAGTATGGTCGCCAGCGCAACCGTTTCGGCCAGTACCGGAATACCCGGCAGTCCGAGGCGCGTGGCAACCGCCCCATCGTGGGCGACGCCGCCGCGGGCCAGCGTCACGTCCTGCGGCCGCAACCACAGGCTGAAGCCGAAGGTGGCGGCATACTCCATCGCTCGCAGCAGCACCAGGGTGTCGGTGAGCGGCGCATCGGCCTGGGTGAAGGCGCGGCAGCCGGCTTCGGTCAGTTCGGCCATCTCGGTAAGCATTTTGCCTTCGAGTTTCTGCGTCAGCGCGCCGATCGGATAAACCCGTGGCCCCGGCAGATTTTTGGCGCGGAATTTCAGCATCTCTACCAGACCCGGCTCGTCCAGCGGTGGGTCGGTATCGGGCGGACAGGCGAGTGACGTGACCCCCCCAGCAGCGGCGGCAAGCATTTCCGATTCGAGCGTGGCCTTGTACTCGAAGCCGGGTTCGCGCAGCCGGACCGAGAGGTCGACCAGCCCGGGGCAGACGATCAGACCGCTGGCGTCGATCGTGCGGTTGGCGTGGAAGTCGGCAGGCCCCTGACCGATGGCGACGATCTTGCCCGCCGCCACAAACACGTCCGCGACCTCGTCGCGTTCGCTCATCGGGTCGATCACGCGGCCGTTTTTGATGTGGATCTTCATACGTTCCCCGTCCCTGCCAGCATGGCCATCACTGCCATGCGCACCGCGATGCCGTAGGTTACCTGCGGCAGGATCACCGACTGCGGCCCGTCGGCGACTTCGGATGCGATCTCGACGCCGCGATTCATCGGGCCGGGGTGCATGACGATGGCATCCGGTTTGGCCAGTGCGAGTTTCTCCGGCGTCAGTCCAAAGAACTTGAAGTATTCCTGTGCACTGGGCAGCCGCGCACCCTTCATGCGCTCGTTCTGCAGGCGCAGCATGATGACCACATCGCAGCCACGCAGACCGGCTTCCATGTCGTGGAACACCTTGACGCCCATTTGCTCGACTCCGGCGGGAAGCAGGGTTTTCGGCCCGATTACCCGTACCTCCGGCACGCCCAGCGTGGTCAGCGCGTGAATCTGCGAGCGTGCCACGCGCGAATGCAGCACGTCGCCGATGATCGCGACGGTCAGATTGTGAAACTCGCCCTTGAAGCGGCGGATGGTGAACATGTCCAGCAAACCTTGCGTCGGGTGGGCGTGGCGGCCAT
>JBLMYH010000136.1:0-3398 GCA_050258175.1 Hyphomicrobiaceae bacterium | reverse complement strand
GCCCACCTCGGCAATGGCGCCAGCCTGGCGGCGGTGTGCCATGGCAAACCCGTCGACACCAGCATGGGCTTCACCCCGTCTGCCGGGGTGCCGATGAGCACCCGCTCCGGCGATCTCGATCCAGGACTGTTTTGGTATCTGGCGCGCAGCGAGAATATGAGTGCGCAGCAATTCAGCGAGATGATCAACTTCCAGTCCGGCCTGCTTGGCGTATCGGAAACCAGTCCAGACATGCGCGACCTGCTGGAGTGCGAAGGGCAGGACGTGCGCGCGGCGGAAGCGATTGCCCTGTTTTGCTACCAGGTGAAGAAATGCATCGGCGCCTACGCCGCGGCGCTGGGCGGCCTGGATACCCTGGTGTTCGCTGGCGGAATCGGCGAAAACGCGCCCCCGGTCCGTGCCCGGATCTGCGACGGATTGGCGTTCCTGGGCATCGAACTCGATGGCCCGCAAAACGCAGCAAACGCGGAGCTGATTTCGACGGCAACCGGCCGGGTTGCAGTCCGCGTCATCCACACGGACGAAGAACGGATGATCGCCAAGACGGTCTGCAGCGTTCTCGATCTTGGCTGCGATGCGGGAGACGACCCATGCTGAAGCTCAGTCTCGGCCGTTTCCGGGTCGCCGCTCATCCCCATCATCGCCAGCGCGGCGATGAGCCCGAGTCTGGTGTTGCCGAAAACCTTCTACTGACCCAAAGATTGGGCGCAGTCACTGTGCCGACTGGAGATCATCCATGACTACCAACACCTTCACACCTGACCTGTTACACAGGATCGACGCCTATTGGCGCGCAGCCAATTATCTTTCCGTGGGCCAGCTTTATCTTTACGACAATCCGTTGCTGAAGCGGCCGCTGGCGCTCACGGACGTGAAGCGCATGCTGCTCGGGCACTGGGGCACGACCCCGGGGCAGAACTTCATCTACGTGCACCTGAACCGGGCCATCAAGCAATACGACCTCGACATGATCTACGTTTCCGGACCCGGCCACGGCGGCCCTGCCGTCGTGGCCAACACCTATCTCGAAGGCAGCTACAGCGAGGTCTATCCCAACATCACTCAGGACGAGGCCGGCCTGCAGAAGTTGTTCAGGCAGTTCTCGTTTCCGGGCGGCATTCCCAGCCATGCCTCGCCGGAGTGCCCGGGTTCGATCCACGAAGGCGGCGAACTGGGGTACTCGCTCAGCCATTCGTTCGGGGCAGTGTTCGACAATCCCGAATTGATCGTGGCCTGCGTTGTCGGCGATGGCGAGGCGGAAACCGGCCCCCTGGCCACCGCCTGGCATTCGAACAAGTTTCTCGATCCGGTCACCGACGGCGCGGTGTTGCCGATCCTGCATCTGAACGGCTACAAGATCGCCAATCCGACTGTTTTCGCCCGCATCGAGCCGGAAGAACTGGATCAGTTCTTCCGCGGCTGCGGCTGGACGCCTCATTACGTCGAAGGCGACGATCCGGGCAGGATGCACGAGGCCATGGCGGCGGCCCTCGATACGGCGGTGGAGCAGATCAGGGAGATTCAGCACAATGCCCGCGTCAACGGCAAGACCATGCGCCCGCGCTGGCCGATGATCGTGCTCAAATCGCCCAAAGGCTGGACCGGCCCCGCATGGGTGGATGGCCAGCAGATCGAAGGCACTTTTCGCGCGCATCAGGTGCCCATCGCGGTGGATGCGGACCATGCCGAGCACCTCAAGCTGCTGGAAGACTGGCTGAAGAGTTACCGTCCGGAGGAACTGTTCGACGCCCAGGGCCGCCTGCGACCGGAACTGGCCGAACTGGCGCCCAAGGGCGAACGGCGCATGGGGGCCAATCCACACGCCAACGGCGGCATGCTGCTGCGCGATCTGATCATGCCGGATTTTCGCGACTACGCAGTGAAGGTGCCGTCGCCCGGGGCCGTGACGGCGGCCGACACCCACGAACTCGGCGTCTTCCTGCGCGACGTGACGAGGCTCAATCGGGCGCAACGCAATTTCCGCATCTTCGGTCCCGACGAAACGCTGTCCAACCGCCTAGGTGCCGTGTTCGAGGTCACCAACCGGCAGTGGGACGCACGCGTCCAGGACAACGATGAGTTCCTCGCCTTGGAGGGCCGGGTCATGGAAATGTTGAGCGAGCATCAGTGCCAGGGCTGGCTCGAGGGCTATCTGCTCACCGGGCGGCACGGCCTGTTCAACAGCTACGAGTCGTTCATCCACATCATCGACTCGATGTTCAACCAGCACGCCAAGTGGCTCAAGGTCACCGCGGGCCTGCCGTGGCGCCGGAAGATCGCGTCGCTTAACTACCTGCTGGCCTCGCACGTCTGGCAGCAGATGCATAACGGCTTTACGCATCAGGATCCCGGTTTCATCGACCACGTGGTGAACAAAAAGGCCGATGTCGTGCGGGTTTATCTGCCGCCGGATGCCAACTGTCTGCTCTCGGTGTGGGACCACTGCCTGCGCAGCCACCACTACGTCAACGTCGTGATCGCCGGCAAGTATCAGGCGCCGCAGTGGCTAAGCATGGACGCGGCCGTCAAGCACTGCACTCAGGGCGTCGGCATCTGGCAGTGGGCCAGCAACGACCAGGCGGTTGCACCCGACGTGGTCATGGCCTGCTGCGGCGACGTGCCCACGCTGGAGACGCTCGCCGCCGTCTCCATCCTGCGCGAGCACCTGCCCGAGCTGAAGATCCGCGTGGTGAACGTCGTCGATTTGATGAAGCTGCAGCCGCAAAGCGAACACCCCCATGGCCTCAGCGACATGGATTTCGACGAGATCTTCACCCGCGACAAGCCGGTGATCTTCGCCTTCCATGGCTATCCTTGGCTGATCCACCGCCTGACCTACCGCCGCACCAATCACGACAACCTCCACGTCCGCGGCTACAAGGAGGAGGGCACCATCACCACGCCCTTCGACATGACGGTGCTGAACGATCTGGACCGCTTCCACCTCGTGATGGACACCATCGACCGCCTGCCGCAGACGGGCGACAAGGGCGTCTACCTGAAGCAGCAGCTCAAGGACAAGCTCATTGAGCACAAGCAGTACATCGACAGGTACGGTGAAGACATGCCGGAGATTCGGAACTGGAAGTGGAAAGGATGACGCCGCGATGGCACTGCGACTAATCGAGATGGTGTTGCCGGAGAAGGACGCAGGGGAAATCCGCGAGCTTCTCAAGGAGCAGAAGATGCTCGAACAGCGGCAGATCCGGTTGCAGGACGGCGAAGTGCTGGTCCGGATCTTGTTGGACGCGGAACACAGCGAAGCGGTGCTGGATCTGTTGGGGGAGCGTTACGCCGGGAAAGATGGCAACCGGGTGGTGGTTCTGCCGGTCGAAGCGACACTGCCGCGTGCCGAGCCTGAGTCAGAGTCGGAGTCAGAGTCGGAGTCGGAGTCGGAG
>JBLMYH010000135.1:0-6785 GCA_050258175.1 Hyphomicrobiaceae bacterium | reverse complement strand
CCCGCATGAGCCGGCGATTTCGGCGAAGGCTAACGTCGGCGCAGCCGACGTTAAGCGCGCAGCGCGGCCGTAGCCAGAACGCACACACTCATGCGGGGCTTACCCGCATGAGGTGCCTGTTTCGGCGCGGGCTAAGGTTGGCGCAGCCGACGTCAAGCGCGCAGGGCGGCCGCAGCCAAGACAGGCAATTGATGCGTGGCGTCGTGCTATGACAGCGGACTCCCCACTCCTCACCCCTCACTCCTCACCGACTCTCATGGTCATGGCGGGGGGCACCGGCGGCCACGTCTTCCCGGGCTTGGCCGTGGCCGACTACGTGCGCGACAGCGGCTGGCGGGTGGTCTGGATGGGTAATCCCGACGGCATGGAGGCGAAACTGGTCTCCGGCCGCGGTTACGACATGGCGTGGGTGCGTTTCGCGGCGCTGCGCGGAAAGGGTGTAGCGCGCGCGCTGCTCCTGCCCCTCAATCTGCTGCGCGCCTTCTGGCAGGCGTTTCGCGAACTGGGACGCTTCAGGCCCGGCGTGGTGTTGGGAATGGGCGGATACGTCAGCTTTCCCGGAGGCATGATGGCGGCATTGCGCGGGGTGCCGCTGGTGATCCACGAGCAGAACTCGATCGCCGGCCTGGCCAACAAGGTTCTGGCCCAGGTGGCGGACCGGGTGCTGACCGGGTTTCCCGATGTGCTCGCGAAGGCGCAATGGACCGGTAGCCCGGTGCGCAGCGACATAGCGCGGTTGCCGCCTCCCCTCGAGCGCTACGCCGGCCGCCGTGGCAGGCTCAAGCTCCTGGTGGTGGGCGGCAGCCTCGGCGCGTATGCGTTGAACAAGACCGTGCCCCGAGCCCTCGCGCTGCTGCGCGGCGAACAACGGCCGCTGGTGGTTCATCAGGCCGGCGTGAAGAACCTGGAGGTGGTGCGCGCCGCCTACGCCAAGGCGGGGGTGGAGGCGGAGGTTCTGCCGTTCATCGACGACATGGCGGCCCGTTATGGGACGGCCGATGTGGTCATCTGCCGCGCTGGAGCGCTTACCGTAGCGGAGCTCGCCGCGGCCGGCGTCGCGAGCATCCTGGTGCCGTTCCCCTACGCGGTGGACGACCACCAGAGCGCCAATGCGCGCTTCCTCGCCGGCACCGGCGCGGCGATCCTGCTGCCGCAGAGGGAATTGTCGCCGGAGCGCCTGGCGCGGCTGCTGCGGGAATTGCCTCGCTACACACTGCAGGCCATGGCGGAGAAGGCGCGGGCCATGGCCAAGCCGGAGGCGACGCGGCTCGTGGCGGAAATCTGCATGGGGTTGGCGAAATGACTGCGATCGGTTTCGAGTTTCGAGTTTCGAGTTGCGGGCTGGCTGCCGCTTCGAACTCGAAACCCGGAACTCGAAAGTCGAAACGGCAATGAAGCACAAGGTCAAACATATCCACTTCGTCGGAATCGGCGGCTCAGGCATGAGTGGCATTGCCGAGGTGTTGCTCAACCTCGGCTACGTCGTGAGCGGCTCCGATCTGGGGGAAAACGCCGCCACGCGGCGGCTTGCCGGGCTCGGCGCCAGGGTCGTGGCGGGCCATGATGCCGCCAACATTGCCGGTGCCGACGCGGTGGTGGTGTCCACCGCGGTCAAGGGCGACAACCCCGAGGTCACCGCGGCGCGCAGCCACCGCGTTCCCGTGGTGCCGCGCGCCATGATGCTGGCGGAATTGATGCGGCTCAAGCAGGGCATCGCCATCGCCGGCACCCACGGCAAGACCACGACCACCAGCCTGGTGGCGAGCATTCTGGCAGAGGGCGGCTTCGATCCCACCTTCGTCATCGGCGGGCGGCTCAATTCCGCCGGCACCCATGCGCGGCTCGGCAGCGGCGCCTTCATCGTGGTGGAGGCCGACGAGTCGGACGCTTCCTTCCTTTATCTGCAGCCGGTCATGGCGGTGGTGACCAACATCGATGCCGACCACATGGAAACCTACGGTCATGACTTCGCCCGGCTCAAACAGGCCTTTGTCGATTTCACGCAGCACCTGCCGTTCTACGGTGCCGCCATTCTGTGCGAGGACGACCGCAACGTGCGCGAGATCATGCCCTTCATCTCCAAGCCGCTGATCCGTTACGGCCTGGCCGCGTCGGCCCAGGTGCGGGCGGAGAACATCGAAGCGGTCGGCGGTCAGATGAAGTTCGACGCCGTGCGCGCCAACGGCAGCGTAGCGCGCCTGCCGATCACCCTCAACCTGCCCGGCGCCCACAACGTGCAGAACGCGCTGGCGGCCCTCGCCGTGGCCACCGAGATCGGCGTATCCGATGATGCCATCATACGCGCCCTGGCTGAGTTCAAGGGTGTCGGGCGGCGCTTCCAGCGCTACGGTGACGTGGCTCTTGGCGGCGGCGGCAGCTTCACCCTGATCGACGACTACGGCCATCACCCGGCAGAGATGCGGGCGACCCTGTCGGCGGCGCGCGGGGCCTTCCCCGGACGCCGCATCGTGATGGCTTTCCAGCCCCACCGCTATACGCGCACCCGCGACTGCTTCGAGGATTTCGTGAGAGTGCTGTCGACAGTCGATGCGCTGCTGTTGGCGGAAGTCTATGCCGCGGGCGAGACGCCCATCGTCGCCGCCGACGGCCGCACCCTGGCGCGGGCGATCCGTGTGGCGGGGAGGGTTGAGCCGGTGTTCGTGCAAGACATCGGTGATCTGCCGCAGTGCATCCTGGATGTGGCGAAGGACGGCGACGTCGTGATCACCATGGGCGCGGGCTCGATCGGCGGCGTGCCGCAGAGACTGGTGAAGGGTGACGCGTGACGAGTGACGAACAACAGGGCGGCAGCGGGCGAGCGGAGCCGGGTCACCCGTCATCCGTCACCCGTCACGGCCTTCGGGGCCAACTGCGGGAGCACGAGCCCATGGCGCGCCATGTCACCTGGCGCGCCGGCGGTTCGGCACGCATCGCCTACTTCCCTGCCGATCTCGACGATCTGTGCGAATTTCTGCACCAACTGCGCCGCGACGAACCGCTGCTGTTCGTCGGACTGGGCAGCAACCTGCTGGTGCGCGATCGCGGTTTCGACGGCACGGTGATCTTCACCCACGGTGTTCTGAACGCCTTGCGCCTGGAAGCGGACGGCCTGATCTATGCCGAGGCCGGCGTCGCGGCGCCCAAGGTCGCACGCATGGCCGCCAACCACGCGCTCGATGGCGCCGAATTCCTTGCCGGCATTCCCGGTACCGTGGGTGGGGCGCTGGCCATGAACGCCGGCTGCTATGGCGGCGAAACCTGGAACATCGTGGCGCGCGTGCTGACGCTGGATCGGGCCGGGCAGCTCCGGCAGCGCGGGCCGGAGGATTTCGTCGTGGGCTATCGCCACGCGGGTCTGCGCGCCGCGACCGACGAGTGGTTTGCGGGCGGCTGGTTTGCCCTGCCTCCGGGCGACGCTGCCGCGTCGAGGGGGCGGATCAGGGAATTGCTGGAAACGCGCATCGCCTCTCAGCCGCTGCAGCTTCCCAATGCCGGGTCGGTGTTCCGCAATCCGCCCGGCGACCACGCCGCGCGCCTGATCGAGGCCACGGGCCTGAAGGGGCTCGCGATCGGGGCCGCCCGGGTGTCGGAGCAACATGCCAACTTCATTGTCAATCCGGGCGGAGCGGCGCGCGCCTCCGAGATCGAGGAACTGATAAACCGGGTGCATGAAGCGGTGAAGGAAAAATTCGGCGTTGATCTGGTGCGCGAAGTGCGCATCGTGGGCGAGGCGGTGCGAAGTGAGGAGTGAGGAGCATGCAGGCTGTGGTGGATGGAACCATGTCGTCGGGATCGACAACCATGGGCGTTGCTGAAGGGGCACAGGGCGTCATGGCTCACGACGCTCCCGACTCCTCACCCCTCGCTCCTCGCGCATTCGGCAAGGTCGCGGTGCTGATGGGCGGCACGTCCGCCGAGCGGGAGATCTCGCTGCTGTCGGGTAGCGCGGTCCTGGCGGCGTTGCAGAAGAGCGGCGTCGATGCCCACGCCTTCGATCCGGGAGAACGCTCCCTGTGCGCCCTGAAGGACGAAGACTATGCCCGTGCCTTCATCGTGCTGCACGGCCGGGGCGGCGAGGACGGCACGGTTCAGGGCCTGCTGGAGATGCTGGGCATTCCCTACACCGGCAGCGGCGTCATGGCTTCCGCCCTGTCGATGGACAAGTGGCGCACGAAGCTGGTGTGGGGGGCTGCCGGCCTGCCGACCCCGCGCTACCGCCTCCTCGACGCGGATACCGACTGGAATGGCGTGTTCGACGAACTCGGGCCGACGCTGTTCGTCAAGCCGGCGCGCGAAGGCTCCAGCGTGGGCGCGACCAAGGTCGCCGGCGGCAGCCGCGAGGCGCTGCGCCATGCCTTCGAGGAGGCCGTACAGCACGACGCGCTGGTGCTGGCGGAGGAGTTCGTCACCGGGCCGGAGCTGACGGTCGCCTTCGTCGGCGAGCAGGCCCTGCCGCTGGTGCGCATCGTCGCGCCGCAGGGCAATTACGACTACCAGCACAAGTACTTCTCAGACGAGACGAAATACTTCTGCCCGAGCGGGTTGCAGCCGGGACAGGAAGGCGAAATCCAGGCCTTGGTGATGCAGGCGGCGCGGCTGCTCGACTGCCGCGGCTGGGGCCGGGCAGACCTGATTCTGCGCGAGGACGGAATGCCTTATCTGTTGGAGATGAACACGGCGCCGGGAATGACCGGCCATTCCCTGGTGCCGATGGCGGCGCGCGCCGCGGGCATCGGTTTCGAGCAGCTGGTGCTGCGCATCCTGGCCGAGGCACGACTGGACGCATGAACGATGAGAGGCAGTTCGCGGCGCAACGGCGACGGCGCCTTCTGGGACCGGCCGGGGATCATGCACATGGTCGCTGACGTGCTGATCCTGGCGGCGACGGCGGCGCTCGGGTACGCCGGCGTCATCGCGCTGCTGCGACTGCCGTTCTTTCCCCTGCAGGAGGTGGTGGTGGTGAGCCCGCTGCGGCATGTCAGCTTGGCGCAGCTCGAATATGCGGCACGCAGCGCCGTGGTCGGCAACTTCTTCACTGTCAGCCTCGAGCGCGTGCGCCAGGGCTTCGAAAAGGTGCCTTGGGTGCGTCGCGCCCAGCTGCGCCGGCGCTGGCCCAACGGGATCGAACTGGCCATCGAGGAACACGAGGCGGCCGCGGCGTGGAAACAAGGCGATGGCGAGATGCGGCTGGTGGATGCGCAGGGCGAAGTGTTCGTCGCCTCCACCGACGCAGGACTGCCCAACCTCGCCGGACCCGCGGGCAGCTCGGCCGAGGTGCTGAAGCGTTATCGCGAGTTCGCCGAGGCGCTGGCGCCGGTGGCGCGCAAGCCGCAATCGGTGGTGCTGACCTCGCGCCTGGCGTGGCAGGTGAAGCTCGACGACGGTCTGGTCATCGAACTCGGCCGCGACCAGCCCAAATCGCCGGCGCTCGAGCGCCTGAAGCGCTTTGTCTCCGTCTATGGCGAGGCGATGGCACGGCTGCCGGCAGGCGCCGCCGTGGTCGATCTGCGTTATCCCAACGGCTTTGCCGTACGGCCGGGTCGCGGCCGTCAAGAACCGAAGAGCAAATAATGAGCAAAGACAGCAAGGACCTCATCGTCGGACTCGACATCGGCACATCGAAGATCGTGGCGCTCGTCGCCGTGCTGACGCCGGAAGGGCGCCTGGAGATTCTCGGCCTCGGTACGCAGGAATCCAAGGGCCTCAAGAAAGGGGTGGTGGTGAACATCGAGGCCACGGTGGACTCCATCTCGCGCGTCATCCAGGAAGTGGAGCTGATGGCGGACTGCAAGGTGAAGGACGTCTACACCGGCATCGCCGGCTCCCACATCCGCAGCTTCAATTCCAACGGCATGGTGGCGATCAAGGACAAGGAGGTCGCACCGATGGACGTGGAGCGCGTGATCGAGACCGCCAAGGCGATGCCGATCCCGGCCGACCAGCAGATCCTCCACATCCTGACTCAGGAATTCATCATCGACGGCCAGGACGGTGTGCGCGAACCGATCGGCATGAGCGGCGTGCGGCTGGAAGTGAAGGTGCACATCGTCACCGGCGCGGTTTCGGCGGCGCAGAACATCGTCAAGTGCGTGCGCCGCTGCGGCCTGGAGGTGCTGGACCTGGTGCTGCAGCCGCTCGCGTCAAGCTACTCCGTGCTGTCCGACGACGAGAAGGACCTCGGCGTGTGTCTGGTGGACATCGGCGGCGGCACCACCGACATCGCCGTGTTCACCCAGGGGGCGATCCGCCACACGGCTGTGATCCCGATTGCGGGCGACCAGATCACCAACGACATCGCCATGGCGCTGCGCACGCCGACCCAGGAGGCGGAGGACATCAAGCTGCGCCACGGCGTGGCGCTTACCCAGCTCGCCGACCCGGAACAGATGATCGAAGTGCCCGGCATCGGCGGCCGGGCGCCGCGCAAGCTCTCGCGCCAGGCCCTGGCGGATGTGATCGAGCCGCGCGTGTCGGAGCTGTTCGAACTGGTGCAGGGGGAGTTGCGCCGCAGCGGCTACGAGGAGCTGCTGTCCTCCGGCGTCGTGCTGACTGGCGGCAGCTCGGTCATGCAGGGAATGATCGAACTGGGCGAGGACGTGTTCCACATGCCGGTGCGCCTCGGGGTGCCCAAGTACAACGGCAGCCTGGCGGACGTGGTGCAGCACCCGCGCTATGCCACTGCCATGGGGCTGCTGCTGGAGGGCATGGTGCAGAAGAAGCGCGGCATCGTGGCGCGCGAAACGCGCACCTTCAAGCAGATCCTGGCGCGGATGAAGGCGTGGTTC
>JBLMYH010000134.1:0-3738 GCA_050258175.1 Hyphomicrobiaceae bacterium | reverse complement strand
ATCGCCGCGGCCTATGCCGTGTTGTCCGATCCCAAAAAGCGTGCGCAATACGACGCCGGCGGCCACGCCGGGGTGGCGGACTACAGCGCCGAGGACCTGTTCGGCGGAATCGACTTCCAGGGTCTGTTCCGCGGCTTCGGTTTCGATTTCGGCGGCGGCCTGTTCGACCTGTTCTCCGGGCGTGGACGTCGGAGCGGGCCGGTTCAGGGCGACAACATCGAGGTGGCCATCGCCATCCCGCTCGAAAAGGTCGCGAGCGGCGGCGAGGAAGTGGTGCGCTACGGCCGCTTCGCGCCGTGCCAGCGGTGTCACGGCTATGGCACCGCCGACGCCAAGCCGCCCAAGGCATGTGCCGCGTGCCAGGGCAGCGGCCAGCAGGTGTCCGCGCAGCAGAAGGGCAACGTGTCGGTGCGGCAGATCAGTCCCTGCCCGGCCTGCCATGGCAGCGGCAAAATGATCGGCAAGGCCTGCCCGGACTGCGACGGGCGTGGCCAGGTGGAGAAGAGCGAAAGCCTGACGGTCACCATCCCGGTCGGGGTGGAGAACGGCATGGCGCTGCGCGTGGCGGGGAGGGGAATGGCGAGTTCCGAACCCGGTGGGGTGCCCGGGGATCTGTATGTGGTGGTTCGTTCCCGCCCTGACCCGCGCTTCCAGCGCGACGGCGCCGATCTCTGGCGACAGGAGAGTCTTGCCGTGGCCGACGCCGTGCTGGGAACAAAGCTGGAAGTACCTACACTTGAAGGTGGCAAGGCGCAGGTGGATATCCCCGCCGCGACCCAGCCGGATACGGTCATGCGCCTGCGGAACAAGGGCCTGCCTCGGTTCGGCGGCAAGGGAAAGGGGGACATGTATCTGCAGCTCAAGGTTCAGATTCCGGAGAAGCTCAGTCACGAGGAGCGCGAACTGTACGAGCGACTGCGGACGCTGGCCGGCAAGACCAAGCGACATTTCTGGGAATAGGCATGGCCCGATGCTGTTTCAGCAGGGGGGATCGGCATGACACCGGGGCGCCGCGAATCAGGGATCGGCCCGGACCGGTTCCACAACCTGAACGGAAGGAGACAAGATGAAAACACCGCTGCAAATCACGTTTCGCGATATCGAACAGACCGAGGGACTGGAGGCGCATATTCGCGAAAAGGCCGCGAAGCTGGAGACCTTCTTCGAGCCCATCATGTCGTGCCGGGTGGTGGTGGAAATGCCCCATCAGCACAAGCATCAGGGAAAATTCTTCAACGTGCGCATCGACATCGGCGTGCCGGGCAGCGAGATCGTGGTGAACCGTGACCGGAACGAAGACCTCTACGTCGCACTGCGCGACGCCTTCGATGCGGCCAAGCGCCAGCTCGACGACTACTCGCGGCGCCTGCGCCGCGAGACCAAGACCCACGACACCGAATACATCGGCGAGGTGGTGCGGCTTTATCCCGATGAGGGCTATGGCTTCATTCGCCGCGCCGATGGCGACGAACTGTATTTCAGCGGCGCCAATCTGGTGAACACCACGCTCACTCAGCTCAACGAGGGTGACGCCGTGAAATTCATCGAGGACGTGGCCGCCGAAGGCCTGCAAGCCAAACGCGTCAGCGTCGGCCAGCATCACGTGGCGGAGTAGCGATCGGCATCAGGGCTTCGCGTTGGCAGGGTGGCGCGAGGCGAGGCGGCGCAGCAGCAGTCCCTCGCGCACCAGCGCCGACTCGAATTCAGCGAATTGGGCCACAGGCTGGCCGTCGTCCGCCCACACCTGCCGCAGCCGGGCAAGCGCGCGCTCGGCGTCATCGATGGCGGACCGCTGGTAGCCCAGCGCGGTCGCCGCAGTCAGCGCCAGCGGCGCCAGCGGCGGCTCGGCTTTGATCCAGATGCCGCGCAGTTCGCGCAGGAAGATGCCGGCCGTGGTGTCGCCGATCCCCTTGCCCAGGGCCTTGAGCCGCTCCTCCAGATCGCGCTGATCCGAGGCGGCTTCGTGCAGGGCATCGAGGCTGCCGCCATAGTCGCGCTCCAGCGCAGCACATACATCGAGCAGCTTGGTCGCCGTCTTGTAGTCGTAGCGCACGTAGCCGCCGGCATCGAGGATGGCCACCAGGCCATCCCAACCGGTTGCCAGGATGCGATCCGGGGCCAGCACGCCCCGGGTGGCGAATTCATGCCAGGTGTGGCGGGCGAGCGTTTCCGAAATGCGCGTGCCGTACAGCAGGGCGGCGAGAAACCACTTGAAGCGTTCGCCCGGGTCGGACGCGGCGAGGTCGATGCCGAGTTCGCTGGCATAGCGTCCGCCGCGGCTTTGCACCAGTTCACCCGGAGCGATCTTCTTCATGACAGGGGCTCGTAGATGAGCCGGTCGGGCCGGCGCAGGAGCACGGTGCCCAGCTCGGCGCACAGCATCTCCATGCGGGCGGCGATGGCGGCGAACTCCTCGCCGCGCGCCAGCGCGACGCGTGCGACGTCGAGCGTCACCGGCAGCAGTTCGATGCGCTGCAGCCGGCCTTGTTCGTATAGCAGCCTGAACAGGCAGGAGCGGTCGTTGCGCAGCACTGGGTCGACGGCATAGTCGTCGATGAAGTCGCCGGTGTCGTAGAGGATCGGCCTGCCGCGGTGGATCTCGATGCCCTGGCAGATGTGGGCGCTGTGGCCGTAATAGACGTCGGCCCCCAGTTCGATCACGCGCCGGGCGAAACGGCGAAAGACCGGGCTGGGGCGTTCGATGAAATTGGCGCCCCAGTGGCTGGCCCATACCACCCGGTCGGCCCCCGCCGCGCGCGCCTGGGCGATCGAGTCCCCCACGCGCGCCAGCGTGGCCGTTTCCAGCGCGACCTCCAGATAGTTTGTGCCGGGGTGCTGCGCGCCGGCGGCGAAGTCCGGCTGGTTATCGGTGCAGGCGAGCAGCGCGACGCGGCAGGGCGCTGCGCCGCGCACCTCGAGCAGCGCGGGCGCGGCGGCGGCCGCGAGGTCGACACCGGCTCCGGCATGGCGGATGCCGGCCGCGTCCAGCGTGCGCAGCGTGTCGTGCAGCCCGCGTTCTTCGAAATCCAGCACGTGATTGTTGGCCAGCGCGCAGGCGTCGATGCGCGCTGCCTGCAGGAAGCGCGCGGCGCCTGGGTCGGCGCGGAAATGGAACATCTTACGGCTGCGGGTCCACGGCTGCGCATGCCGGGTCAGCGCGCATTCCAGATTGGCGATGCGCAGGTCGGCCTGCAACAGGTGCGGCAGCACGTCGCCCCACATGTCGTGCGGGCGCATGTGGCGGAGCGCCGCATCGACGCCGCGGCCGAGCATGACATCGCCGAGCAGCACCAGGGTGAACATGGCTACATGGTGCGCCTGAGCAGGCGCCGCAGCGCCGCCAGCGGTCGGGCATCGGGCACGCCGCGCTTTCCTCGCGCACATGGCCTCAGAACCTGAGCCGGCCGGCAATCGGCGGGATGGGGCATGCCTGGAAGATTTCTTCTCGATCGGAGCCAGGGATGAGGCTGCGTCCACGGGGATCCAGCCTGTTCCGATCATGCACGGCCTGCCATTGCCCGATCCGCAATGGCAGGGTGGCCGGGGCGAGCCGAACTACTGGGCGGGCGGCGTTCCGGGCGTGGTGCCTGGGGCAGGTTCCTGAGACGGCGCGCTTCCGGACGGAGCTGTTCCAGGCGCCGGTGTTTCGGGCATGGGAGCGGGCTCGGAAGGGGAGGCACTCGGGGCCGGCGCTTCCGAGGCCGGCGTTTGCGGGGTCGGGGTCTCCTCCTTCTTCTG
>JBLMYH010000133.1:0-9092 GCA_050258175.1 Hyphomicrobiaceae bacterium | reverse complement strand
CGCGCGCGGTTCCCTGGCGGGCTGCAGGACGATGTCGAGGTGGCCGCCGGCCAGCGCGAGTTCGTGCATCGCCGCCGTCACCTGCTTCGACAGCGCGGCAGCCGCCTTGCGGCGCTGTGCGCCGAGGCGTTTCGCTTCGCCCTCGTAGTGCGACCAGGCGGCGTCTTCGCCCGCCTGCAGAGCGTCGAGGTCGTCGCTGGCGGCCAGTTCGGCCAGCCGTGCCTGAAACTGCTCGAGCAGACCGGCCAGGGCCTCCGGCTGCACCCGATGCTTGCGCGCCAGCCGGTGCATGTCGCCGAGCAGGCGATCGAGTTCGGCGAGCCGCTCGGGATCGAGGTTCAGGTGGTCGGCGTAGCGCCGCAGCGCATGCACCGCCTCAGCCAGGTTGGCGCTGGCCGAATTCAGCAGCGTAGCGACCTCGCCCAGGCTGCCGTCCACCGCCTGCATGGCGTCGAGCCGCGCGCACATTTCTCCGAGGCGGCTCGACAGCGCCCCTTCGCCCTCGTCCAGTCCGTGGATCAGCGCATGACTGCCCTCGATCAGCGCGGTGACGTGCGCCAGCCGCGCGTGCTCGGCCTGGATCTCGTCCCAGCGCGCAAGGTTGTCACCCAGCGCACGCAGTTCCTCCACCGCCAGTGTCAGGCCTTCGCGCTCGATCTGCCGCGCCTGGCTGTGGGTTTCGGCGTCCAGGCGCCGCTGCCGCGCTGCCTGCCAGGCATGCCAGGCGGCGCTCACGGCGGTGGCCAGCGCCTGGGCGCCGGCATAGGCGTCGAGCACCTCGCGCTGGGCCTGCGGACGCAGCAGGGCGTGATGCGCATGCTGGCCGTGGATGTCGAGCAGGAATTCCGCCGCGTCCTTCAACTGCGCCAGGGGCGCCGCGCTGCCGTTGATGAACGCACGCGAACGGCCGCCGGCGTCGATCACGCGGCGCAGGATCAGGGTGCCGTCGTCCGAGGCGAAGCCGGCTTCATCGAGCCAGGCCGCCAGGGCTGGCAGGCCTTCGATCGCGAATTCCGCGGCAATTTCGGCGCGCGGCGCGCCGCTGCGCACCACCCCGCCCTCGGCGCGGTCGCCCAGCGCCAGCGCCAGCGCGTCGACCAGAATCGATTTGCCCGCGCCGGTCTCGCCGGTCAGCACGGTCAGCCCCGGCGCGAAATCGAGTTCGACCGATTCGACCAGCAGGTAGTTGCGGATGGATAGATGGACCAGCACAAGCGATTAAAGCTTTTTGCCCCAGTGCAGTTTCTGCCGCAGGGTGTCGTAGTAGCTGTAGGAATGCGGGTGCAGCAGGGTGACCGGGCGGCTGGCGCGGGTAATCCACACATGGTCGCCGCTGCGCAGATCGAAATAGTGCTGGCCGTCGAAATGGACGCGCGCATCGTCCGCATAGGTGAGGTGAATCTCGATGCGCGAATGGCTGCTGACCACGATCGGGCGCGCCGACAGCGTATGCGGGCAGATCGGCACCAGCGCCACCGCCTCCAGCGTCGGATGCACGATGGGGCCGCCCGCCGACAGCGCGTACGCGGTGGTACCGGTCGGGCTGGTGACCACCAGCCCGTCGGCCCGCTGACTGTAGACGAACTCGCTGTTGATGGCGATTTCCAGGTCGATCAGGCGGCCCGAGCCGCCCTTGCCGACCACGACATCGTTGAATGCGGTGGCTTCGAACACGGGTTCGCCGTCGCGGCGGATCTGCCCGTTCAGCAGGATGCGCTCTTCCGCCACGTACTGACCGCTGAGAATCTCGGCGATGGCGTCGTACATGTCGTCGACCGTGATGTCGGTGAGGAAGCCCAGTCGCCCCTGGTTGACGCCGATCAGCGGCGCGCCGTGCGGCGCCAGTTCCCGCGCGATCGACAGCATGGTGCCATCGCCGCCCAGCACCACCACCACATCGCTTGCGGTCGCCAGGTCGCGCAGTTTGCAGGTCGGGCAATCCTTGATACCAAAGTGCTCCGCGGTCTGGCAGGCAATCAGGACCTCATGCCCGCGCGTCCGCAGAAACTCCGCCAAAGCGCGCACCGAGGCTTCCATGCCCTGGTTGTCGTATTTGCCGACCAGGCCGACAGTGTGGAAAGGGGTTTGCATGAGGGGCGATTATATAGGGGGACGGTGAACGGTAAGCAGTGCGCGGCAAGCGGAGGCGCAAAGACGCATTTGCCGCGTGCCGCGCGCCCCATCCAGTTCCCCCCTATATAATCAATACATGCTCAACGACCGCGCCCGCATCCTGCTGAAAACCCTGGTTGAACGCTACATCAGCGAGGGGGAGCCCGTCGGCTCGCGCACCCTGTCGAAGCACGCGGGGCTGGACCTGTCGCCCGCCAGCATCCGCAACATCATGGCCGACCTCGAGGACATGGGGTTCGTCACCAGCCCGCACACCTCGGCCGGGCGCATCCCGACACCGCGCGGTTACCGCTTTTTCGTCGACACCCTGCTGACCGTGCGCCCGCTGGCGCAGGTCGAAGTCAGCCAACTGGAACACAGCCTGACGCCTTCCGACCCGCAGCGCCTGATGACTGCCGCATCCACGCTGCTGTCCGACCTCAGCCAGTTTGCCGGGCTGGTGATGACGCCGCGCCGCAGCCCGGCGTTCCGCCAGATCGAGTTCCTCCGCCTGTCGGACAAGCGCATCCTGCTCATCATCGTCACCATGGAAGGCGAGGTTGAAAACCGCGTCATCCTCACGGAGAAGTCCTACAGCGCCGCCGCGCTGACCGAGGCCGCCAACTTCTTCAACCAGACCTTCGCCGGTCACAGCTTCGACCAGGTGCGCGCGAAGCTGCGCGACGAACTCGGCCGCATGCGCGACGACATCACCCGGCTGATGGCAGCGGCCGTGGATGCCGGCAGCCAGGCGCTCGACGCCAGTCAGGAAAACGTGGTGGTGTCCGGTAGCCGCAAGCTGCTCGACGTGCAGGACCTCTCCAGCAACATGGGCAACCTGCGCCGCCTGTTCGATGCCTTCGAAAAGAAGACCGGCCTGCTGCAACTGCTCGACCAGTCGCGCACCGCAGCCGGCGTGCAGATCTTCATCGGCGGCGAATCCGATCTGCTGCCGCTCGATGAATGCAGCCTGGTCACTGCCCCCTATTCGGTCGACGGCCAGGTCGTCGGCACGCTCGGCGTCGTCGGCCCCACCCGCATGGCCTACGAGCGCGTGGTACCGATCGTCGACATCACCGCCAAACTGTTATCGAGCGCGCTATCGCATCATTGATGAATTATCTGAAAGAACCCGAGTACACCCACGGCCAGCAATCAAGAACCGGCATCCTGCTGGTCAACCTCGGCACGCCCGCGGCGCCGACGGCCCAGGCGCTGCGCTCCTACCTGAAGGAATTTTTGTCCGACCCGCGTGTGGTGGAAATCCCCCGCGCCGCGTGGTGGCTGATTCTGAACGGCATCATCCTCAACACGCGGCCGAAGAAGTCGGCCGCGAAATACGCCGCGATCTGGACGCCCGACGGCTCGCCGCTGAAGGTCCACACCGAGAAGCAGGCCAAGCTGCTCAAAGGCTGGCTGAGCGAGCGCGTCGCCACCCCGTTCATGGTCGACTACGCCATGCGCTACGGCAATCCGGCCATCCCCGAGACGCTGGCCGGAATGAAGGCTGCGGGCTGCGAGCGCATCCTGATCCTGCCCGCCTACCCGCAGTACGCCGCCTCCGCCACCGCCACCGCCTTTGATGCCGCGTTTGCCTGGCTGCAGCAGACCCGCACCCAACCCGCGCTGCGCACGCTCAAGCATTACCACGACCACCCCGCCTACATCCACGCGCTGGCCGCCAACATCCGCGACTACTGGCAGATGCACGGCCGTCCCGACATGCTGTTGATGAGCTTTCACGGCGTGCCGCGCTACACGCTGGAGAAGGGCGACCCTTACCACTGCGAATGCCAGAAGACCGGGCGCCTGCTGGCCGAAGCGCTCGGCCTCGAGACCAAGCAGTATCGGCTCACCTTCCAGTCGCGCTTCGGCCGCGCCGAATGGATCAAGCCCTACACCGACAAGACGCTGGGCGAGCTCGGCCGCGCCGGCACCGGGCGCGTCGACGTGGTCGCACCGGGCTTCACCGCCGACTGCCTGGAGACCCTGGAGGAACTGGCGATGGAAGGCCGCGCCCATTTTCTCGCGGCCGGCGGCAAGGAATTCCACTACATTCCGGCGCTCAACGAACATCCGAAATGGATCGATGCGCTCGGCCGCATCGCGCTGGAAAATCTCGGCGGCTGGGTCAGCGAGAGCTTCGACCGCGATGCCGACGCACAAGCACGGCAGAACAGCAAGCGCCTGGCCCTGGGCTTGGGCGCGCAGCGCTAAACCAACAGCCGGCGCCCGCTCGGGTGGATGCCACTAGTCGCACCCCGGAGCCACTCTCAGCTTCGCCTTGATGGGGTCACCGACCTTGTAGTCCGCGAGGGTTTCCTTGGAGGCCTGGAACTCGTGGATGGACCCGTCGCTCGCGCGTATGGTCAGCTTGCCTTGGCCCATGTCCACGTTGGTGACCCGGCCCTCAACCATGGCCGGGGCACTGGCCTTGCTGCAGTCGGCCGGCTTGTCCTGTGCGAGAGCCGCGCCACTCGGCAGCACGAGGCCGCCGACGACCGCCACCGTAAAAAGCATTCTGTTCCTCATCGCAGCCTCCTCACTTGGTTATGTCGTAAATGGCGCCCGCCGCGGCGCCAACGCCCGTACCGACCAGGGCGCCTTTTTTCGCGCCATAACCCGTGCCTGCTCCGATCGCGGCCCCTGCCCCCGCCCCTACGGCCGCGCCCGTCACGGTGCCGCAGGCGGTGGCAAATACAGCGAAAATCAACACACCGGCAATTGCGATTGTCCTCGGGGTCTTCATGGTTACACCCTCCTTGACATATTTCACGTGAATGGCAAATCTCCACCACCCACAGCCCCTGACAGGCTATATGTTTTTTTAGATGATGCGAGCGGCAAGTCAACGCGCAGGGACGGCGCCTCCTGCATCCCCCGCCGGGTCAGCTTTTGATTGTCGCCGAATAGATTGATTGCTAATTTGAAAGCAAGCGGGCCGCACTTCTTGTCGCGGCAGGAGAATCGGAAATGACTGAAACGCCCAAAATGAATCGTCTGATCCAGCAACATATCCTCGAACATGAAATGCGTCTGAAGCATGTTGACACCCTGCTCGAACGCGCCCAGCATGGCATTGCCCAAACGGGCGGCGGCGACACGGCGGAGCAGCTGGCGCGGGCGAAGGCGGAGCGCGACAAGCTCTCCAGCCAGGTCGAGGAATACAAGCAGCGCCCCCCCGAACAGTGGTCCGAAGGGGAATTCGAACGCAAGGGACCCATGATCGTCTGGGACAACCTGGCCAAGCAGCTGGAAAAGCTGGTCGAGCGCATGGAGCACTAGGCCTGCCCGCGCGCCCGGCCGAGTCGAAAGCTCCCATGCCGCATGGACGACCCATGAAAAAACGGTGCCGGGGTTCCGTCTTTGTTGAGTGCGCGAGGCCCCCTACACCTTCTTCACAAACTCCGACTTCAGCTGCATCGCCCCGATGCCGTCGATCTTGCAGTCGATGTCGTGATCGCCTTCAACCAGGCGGATGTTCTTCACCTTGGTTCCCACCTTGACCACCAGCGACGAGCCCTTCACCTTCAGGTCCTTGATCACCGTGACCGTGTCGCCGTCCGCAAGCACATTGCCGTTGGAATCGCGCACGACGCGCGCTTCATCTGCAGTCGCTGCCGCATCCTTGGCCCATTCATGCGCGCATTCCGGACAGACGTACATGCTGCCGTCTTCATAGGTGAATTCCGAACCGCACTGGGGGCACTTGGGCAAGCCGCTCATGCCATCCCCCATTGCAGCGTTTCGTTGCCGTCTTTCGCATCCATTCTTTATTTCCCTTGCAGTTTCAATTTCAGCGTTTCACGAAGTCTTATCCGTATCCATTACGTCATCCCAGATGTCATGCGGGCCTTTGGGCCGCGGCACCAGCCTCAGCAGCAAGGACAGGTCGGAATAGACGTTTTCCGGAAACCCTTGGCGGCCGCCCCGGCTATCCACCAGCAAACCCTGCAGTTGATCAAAGCAGCTGGGCAATCCCCAGAAAGCCACGATCTCCGCTACCAGGCGGGGAAACTGTTCTTCAAGCGGACTCAGATGTGACATGGCTTCTCCCTTTCCATTGACGTAACAGCCAACTCGGCGACGTCGGGACTCGGGGGCACAATCCCCCGGCTTATTCCCGCTCGTACACCACAAAATCAAACCGCAGCGCATCGCCCTTCGCGCCGGTGTGCGACTCGCGCGAGACCTCTCTGAAGACACTGCGATCATAGTCCGGGAACCAGGCATCGCCTTCGACCTCGATGTCCACTTCGGTCAGATACAGCCTGTCGGCCAGCGGAATGGCCTGGGCGTAGAGTTCGGCGCCGCCGATGAAGAAGATCTCGTCGGCGTTATTGCACAAGGCGATGGCCGCGGGGATGGAGTCAGCGACCAGGCAGCCGTCCTGGCAGTAGCCCGGGTTGCGGGTGATGACAATGTTGGTGCGCCCGGGCAGAGGACGGCCGAGCGATTCGAAGGTCTTGCGGCCCATGAGGATGGGGTGGTTGAGGGTGAGCGCCTTGAAGTGGGCGAGATCCTCCGGCAACCGCCACGGCAGACGATTTTCGATGCCGATGACGCGGTCTTTGGCGAGCGCGGCGATGACGCTGACGCGCGGTTTACGGCTTTGACCGAGGGCGGCCGCGCTCATACGGCCACCGGCGCCTTGATCGCCGGGTGCGGGTCGTACCCGGTCAAGGTGAAGTCCTCAAAGCGGAACGCGAAGATATCCTTCACCTCCGGATTCAGCGTCATGGTCGGCAACGGGCGCGGCTCGCGGCTCAACTGCTCGCGCGCCTGTTCGAGATGGTTCAGATACAGGTGCGCGTCGCCCAGCGTGTGGACGAAGTCGCCGGGCTTGAGTCCCGCCACCTGCGCCATCATCAATGTAAGCAAGGCATAGGACGCGATATTGAACGGCACGCCGAGGAAGATGTCGGCGCTGCGCTGATACAGTTGGCAGGAGAGCTTGCCGTCGGCGACGTAGAACTGGAAGAAGGCGTGGCACGGCGCCAGCGCCATCTTGTCGAGGTCGGCGACGTTCCACGCCGAGACGATGATGCGGCGTGAGTCGGGGTTGGTCTTGAGCGTCTTCACCACTTCGCTGATCTGATCGATCGTCCCGCCGTCGGCCTTCGGCCAACTGCGCCACTGGTGGCCGTACACCGGACCGAGGTTGCCGTTCTCGTCGGCCCATTCGTCCCAGATGCTGACGCCGTTTTGCTTCAGGTATCGGATATTGGTGTCGCCCTGCAGGAACCACAGCAACTCGTGGATGATGGAGCGCAGGTGGCATTTCTTGGTGGTAACGAGCGGGAAGCCATCGCCAAGCTTGTAGCGCATCTGCCAGCCGAACACCGACAGGGTGCCGGTGCCGGTGCGGTCGTCTTTTCGGGTGCCGTGCTCGAGCACGTGGCGCATCAGGTCGAGGTAGGGTTTCATCGTGAACTGGCGTTAAGGTTTTGCGGGGGCGGCCTGGATCGCGCCATTATCGTTTAATCCGGCATCGCCTGGCACGCCCGCGTAGAAACCGGCCAGACGCGTGGCGGGCGACTGGCCGTAAATGTCCCAGAAGGCGATTTCGAAGTCGGTATTGTTCTGCACCGCCAGGGCCAGTTGGCGGAAACGCGCCTCGTCCTGCGCCTTCAGCCAGCCGACCAGTAGCATGGACTCGCGGTAGAACTCGAAGATGTTCAGATGGTTGGCGCGCGCACGGTGGCGCTGGTCGGGGGTGTCGCGCACACTGAGATCGATCCGTCGCCCGGCGCGGATCGCGGCATAGGCCTGGGCGTCGGTCGCATACTCGGCGCCGCCGCCGTCTGCGGTGAGTGAGGCCCAGCCCTCATGGAACCACACCGGCAGGGTGCTGTTGTAATGGCCGATGCGCTGCCCCAGATGCATGTGCGCCAGTTCATGCGTCAGCAGCGCGGGCAGGCGGCTGCTTTCGCGGCCATTCAGGTTGGGCGACAGGATCAGGCGGTTGTCCGGGATGACTGCGGCTGAAAGCCGCGGGGTGTACACATAGCGATTGAAACAGTCCGCGCTGCCGCAGACGTAGACCCGCGGCGGATGCAGAAACGGCAGGTAGTGCGCTGCTTCGACCCTGGCGATGGCGGCCGGCAGCGCTGCGGCCACGCGCGCACCGTAGGCCTGGTAACCCGGCTCGACCCAGACGCGTTCATCGCTGGCCAGCGGAACGAAGCCGTCGACCGGCTGCAGGGCGCGCGGATTGCTCACGGTGAGCGCACAGCCCTGCAGGGTCGCCAGCAGGACGGCGACCAGCAGCCCTTTCTTCATACGTCGAGGACCTGCCAGCGGCCGTCGACCAGCCCCTCCAGCGGCGGGTAGTGTTTCTTGTAGGCCATCTTGCGGCTCTCGGCGATCCAGTAGCCCAGGTAGAGATAGGGAAGCTCCAGCCGCTTCGCCAGTTCGATCTGCCACAGCACGCCGTAGACACCGAGGCTCATCTGCTCGCGCGCAGGGTCGAAGAAGGTGTAGACGGCGGAAAGGCCGTCGTCGATCTGGTCGATCACCGAGATCATCACCAGTTCGTCGCCATCACGGAACTCGACCATCACGCTGTCGACGTTGGACGACAGCAGGAACTGCGTGTACTGGTCGGGCCCGTCACGGTCCATGCCGCCGCCGGCATGGCGGCTGCCGAGATAGCTGCGGTAGAGCGCGTAGTGCTCTTCCTTGAAGTCGAGCGGCATGAAGCGCGCGGCCAAGTGCCGGTTGCGCTTGAGGCAGCGGCGCTGGGTGCGGTTGGGTACGAAGCCGGCGACGTCGACCCGCACCGGCACGCAGGCATGGCACTGCTCGCAGTGCGGGCGGTAGGTGAACTGGCCACTGCGGCGAAACCCGGCGCGGATCAGCGCGCTGTAGGCGTGGCGGTCGATCAGGTGGGTGGGCGTGGCCACCTGAGAGCGCGCGCGCCGATCCGGCAGGTAGCTGCAGTCGTATTGCGCGGTCAGGTAGAACTGGATGCGCTGGAA
>JBLMYH010000132.1:0-6037 GCA_050258175.1 Hyphomicrobiaceae bacterium | reverse complement strand
ACCGACCGACAGTGGCACCCGCGGCGGCCACACCCAGTTCTGCCGAGGTGGTCAGGCAGAAAGAGGCATTGGTGCGCAGCCTGCTCGGCGATTCGCCACTGGCGGCACGCGTAAACGCGAGCCAGAACGCGGACGCGAAGCGCTTCTTCGCCACGGCCCAGGACCATTACAACCAGGCGGCCCTGCACCTTCAGACCGGCGACACCGCCAAAGCAGAACAATTCCTCAACGATGCCATGTGGAACATCGGCCGGGCGCGCCAACTGGTTCCCGACGCCGCTTCGCGCCTGGTGGAGGACAAGGTGCGCTATGCGCGCCTGCTGCAGGGGATCGACTCGTTGCGCGCTTCCTACGCGCGCCATCTCGCCCGCGCCAACGCCAAGGAACGCTCGCCGGGCGGCGCCAGCGAGCGCGATCTGGAGCGCATCGACGTCTTGCTCGACGATGCCAAGACCCAGATGAACGCCGAGAAGGCGCAGGAGGCCGTGCGCACCCTCGAGCAGGCGGAAAAAGCCCTGCTGGTGGGCATCAACCGCCTGCTCGGTTCGACCACGCTGGAGTACGCGGAGAAATTCGACACGCCCGCCGAGGAATTCGCCTACGAGGTGGAGCGCAACCGCAGCTTGAGCGATCTGGTGCCGCTGGCGTTGGCGGAGATCAAGCCCTCCGAAGATGCCAGGCGCCTGATCACCCGCTATGTCGAGCTGAACCGCACCATGCGCGAGCAGGCCTTGCACGAAGCCGGCGACAAGGATCACAAGGCGGCGCTCAAGTCGATACGCACCGGGACCGGTTACCTGCAACGCGCGCTGCAGGCGGCCGGACTGGTGATGCCGAAGGAAGCAACCTCCGAGACCAGCGACTAGAGGAGTGGTGCACGCATGTCTTTCCGAATCCGATACGCCCTGTTCGGGGCGGCTGTGCTGTGCCTGAGCGGCACTGCGGCAGGCCAGAACGAGCCCAGCGCAGCGCAGCGCCTGCAAAGCCAGCAGAACGCCGCAACCGACAGAGCGCAGCTGGAGAAGCGCTTCGAATCCGTGGGTACGCTGCTGGAGAAGTCTTCGGGTGCGCGCCAGGTCGACGCCAGCGGCGACGCTCGCGCCCAGGAGCGCCGCAGCCGGGCGCGTGAGGTGTACCAGCAGGCGCAGGAGGCCTACAAAGGGGGCGATTTTGGGCGTGCGTCGAAGCTGCTGGGAGAGGCGAGTTCGCTGATGATCGAGGCGGTGCGCATGGCGGCGCCGGAGAAGGTGACAGGCGAGAAGTCGAAGACCGATTTCAACGCCCGGATGGAGAGCGTGAAGGCGCTGCTCGCGGCGCAGAAGCGCATCGCCTCGGAGAAGTCCGTCAAGGACGCGGCTCAGACCACTCACAGCATCGAGAAGTTGATGCAGGACGCCGAGCAGCTTGCCGCCTCCGGCCGCAACGAGCAGGCGCGTGCTACGCTGGATCGCGCCTATCTGATCGCCAAGGCGGCCATCGCGACCATGCGCGGCGGCGACACCCTGGTGCGCACGCTCCACTTCGCCAGCAAGGAAGAGGAGTATCGCTACGAGCTGGATCGCAACGACACCCATCAAATGCTCATCAAGGTGCTGCTCGAGGAAAAGCGGGGCGAAACGGACCGCATGGTTCAGGCCTTCCTCGACAAGGCGAGGCAGATGCGCGGGCTGGCTGAGAGCACTGCGGCGAAGGGCGACCACGTCGAAGCCATCAAGCTGTTGGAGGACTCCACCGCCGAACTGGTCAAGGCGATTCGCAGCGCTGGTATTTACATTCCCGGCTGAAGATGAAGGATGAACGCGGGCCCAGGGAGCGATCTTTCCGCGAAGCCCGACCGGCCGCCAGGCTGGCGGGCTTGGTCCTTGTTCTGGCCTGTGGCGGCGTGGCGGCGGGGCAGTGGGCGCCGCTGGAGAAGGACGGCATCCACGATCCCAACAGCCCCGCAATCAAGCTCCTGCAGCAGCCGGCCGAAGCCCTCTCCCAGTTGCCCCCGGACACCGCCGGCAACCAGGTGCGCTGGGTCGAGGCATTAGAAAAGGGCGCGATCAATCCCCGCACCAACATCCGGCCCGAGACCAAGGTACGGGTACGGGACGACGATATCCTGATGGATCTGCGGGGCAGCATGCCGGCGGTGCGCTTCCCTCATCGTGCCCACACCCTCTGGCTCGACTGCAATAACTGCCACGAGTACCCGTTCAAGTCCAAGGCCGGCGCGAACCGCATCAGCATGCTGGCGATCCTGGAAGGGGAACAGTGCGGCCTGTGCCACGGTGCCGTATCTTTTCCGCTCACCGAGTGCAACCGCTGCCACAGCGTGCCGCGAAACGCACCCCGGGCGGTGAGCGGTGCCGTCGTTCCCAGTCCCGAACCGGCGTCCGCCCCCTCCGGGCCGGCGCGCAATTGATCGGCCCCGGCCATGGGCTGGCGGCTCATCCTCGGGGGCGGCTGCATCGCAGCCACTTTGGCGGCGGTGTCGCCGGTCGCGGCGGAATACGGAGACGTCGTGATCAACAAGCGCTCCACGAACGAGGGGATGCGGCCGGTGGTCTTTCCCCACTGGTTCCACCGTATAAGGTTTCGCTGCAAGGTATGCCACAACGAACTGGGCTTTCGCATGCGCGCCGGTGCCAATGACGTACTCATGACCGACATCATCGACGGCAAGTTCTGCGGCATGTGCCACAACGGCGACGTGGCATGGGGTCCCGACCGGTGCGACCTGTGCCATTCGGGCAAGCCGGGTCTGGCGAGCGGTATCCGCGGCGGCAACGCCACCGGTGGGCCGGGGCGCTGGTAACATGGGCCATTCGCAATTTCAATACGCCGCCGTCGTGACCGTCGCTCTTGCCTGCGCTGCGTGCACCGGTTTCGGCGGGAAGGACCAGGCTGTTCCGGATTCTGCTGCTGGGCGGTCGGCCTTCCGCTTTTTCACACCGCTTCGCACCCTTCAGGGCGCACGCTTGGCGGACCAGGTCGATGCGGTGGGAGCACCGCGTATCACGGGACCGCAACAGTTCGAGACCTTCCTCTATCCCGCTTCCGTGGCGGCGCGGGGTCTGGACCTCTATATCGCCGACACCGGCCGGCGGAGCATCTTTCGCCTGGATATGGTCTCCCAGACCATGGCGATCCTGCGCCATGTGAACCCGTTGCCGGGCACACGCCTGCGTGTCGCCGGGGATGCCTCGGTCTATGTCCTGGACCCGGCCTCCGCCTCCATCCGGCGCTTTGACCGCAGCGGACGGCTGCTGAACGTGATCGCCGATTCGCTCAATCTCGCCCACCCCGTCGACTTCGCCATAGACGAAATGCGCGGCCGCATCTTCGCTGCCGACGGTGCCTTCCAGCAGCTGCTGGCGTTCCACCCCGCCGGGCGAGCTTCTCAAGTAATTCTGTCCAGCACCGACTTCGAAGGGCAGTTGCGCAGCATCGCGGGTATCGCCGTGGGCGGTGCGGGCATCTACCTTTCCGACCCAGCCTGCGGTTGCCTGGCCGAGTTTTCGCCGGAGAGGGCAAGCTTGGTTACCTTCGGTCACGGCGAGGTGAGACAGCCGGGCCAGATGGCGCTGGACCGCTGGGGTCGCCTCTACGTCGCCGATGCATCGGACGGCAGCCTCAAGCTGTTCCGCCGGCGCCGGCTGGCGGGCAGCGTGCCTGCCGCGGCGCTGGGCGTCATGGCGATCACCGGCTTCGCCGTCGATGAGGGCTTCCTCTACGTCGCCGACGGGCCCGGAAGCCGCGTTGCGGTGCTGCGAATCACGCCCCCCGGGCCGGGCGAAGAGTAGCCGTGGCGCGCGCCGGCATATTTTCACGTCATGCCTTCCTCGCGGCTGTCGCAGCGCTCGTGGCGGCCTGCAGCACGGAACCGGCACAGCTCCACTTCGGCATGGAAGATGCCCCGGAAGGTCGACGCATCCTTTTTCCCGCCGAACCCGAGGTGCCGCGCTACCTCTATGCCGGGCAGCTGACAGGCGAAGGGAATTTCAAGCGCGAGGCGGGCGAGGGGAGTGGCTTCGGCGCGGCACTGCGCTGGCTCGCGGGCATCGTCGCCGGCGAGGCGGCGCCGACCGTGCTGCAACGGCCCCAGTCGGGGGCGGTAGACGAGGCCGGCCGTATCCTGGTGAGCGACGTCAGCCGCGGTGCCCTTTTCGTGTTCGACGAACGCGCAGGCGAGTTGCAAGTGTGGGAGCAGGCTGAGGGCCTGCGCCGCTTCCGCACGCCCGTAGGCGTCGCGCTGGGCCCGCAGGGCCAAGTATTCGTGGCCGATGCCGACCTCGGTTTTGTGGCCCGCCTCGACGCCAAGGGCAATCCGCTGCGGCCGATCGGCAAAGGCGTGCTCAAGCGGCCCACCGGTATCGCCTACGATGCGGCGCACGGGCGCCTCTACGTCGCCGACACCTATGGCCATGACATCAAGGTGTTCGATGACGAGGGTCGCCTAGAGCGCACCATCGGCAACCGCGGAGAGGCGGGCGGCGACGAACTCAACTATCCGACCTACGTCGCGCTCCATGGCGACGAGCTCTACGTCGCCGACACCATGAACTCGCGCGTGCTCGTGTTCGAGGCGCAGACCGGCCATCCGCTGCGGCAGATCGGCACGCGCGGTCTGCAGATCGGCAACCTGGTGCGGCCCAAGGGCGTGGCATTGGACAGCGAGGGCAACGTCTATGTGGTCGAGTCGTATTATGATCATTTGCTCGTCTACAACCACCGCGGCGAGTTCCTCATGCCGATCGGCGGGGTGGGCAAGGACACCGGCAAGTTCTACCTGCCGGCCGGCGTTTGGACCGACGCGCGCAATCGCGTGTTTGTCGCCGATACTTTCAATGGTCGGGTGATGGTGTTCCAGTTCCTCGGCGGGGGCGCGGAGAACCAGGAATGAGCAAACTTTCCGGCAGGATGCGGCTGATCGCCGCGCTGATCGCCTGCGCGGCGGTGGGGGGGACGGCGCTCGCCGCGCGCATCTCGGATGTGCGCGGCACCAAGCACAACCTTTCAGCGGCGCCCGATGCCTCCACCTACACCTATGTCGAGCCCACCACCCAGACGCAGCAGATCGGCACCGTGCCGAGCCGCACGGTCAAGGCCACCTCCGAAACCCAGGTGTGCGTCTTTTGCCACACCCCCCATGCCGCCACACCGGGTGTCGCGCCCCTTTGGAACCGCAAGCTTTCCAGCCAGACCTACACCCCTTACACTTCCGAGACGCTTGATGCCAAAGTCATCCAGGGACAGCTGCAACAGCCCGGTGGCTCGTCCAAGTTGTGTCTGTCGTGCCACGACGGTACGCTCGCCATCGGCAATGTGAACGTGCTGAACGGTGCCGGTTCTCCGGCCCAGCAGGGTACCGTTCCAATCGCCATGCAGGGTGTCGATGCCAGCGGCACCATGCCGGGTGGGCCGTCGGGCGAGCTTTCCGGATTCACCCGCAAGCTCGGCGTCGATCTCACCAACGACCACCCGATCTCCATCACCTATAACGATCAACTAGCGTTGCGAGACGCCGAGCTGCGGCGCCTCAGCCCGACCCAGAGACATCCGACCGACGGCAGCGTGATCGCTGTGCAGGCTCCAGGGGTGAAGCCGAAGCTGCCGCTGGAGGCCACGGGCACCGGGGGCGCCGGCCAGATTCAGTGCGCCACCTGCCACGATCCCCACGTGCGGGAAACCAATGCGGCCCTGGGCAACCAGAAATTCCTGCGCCAGAGCCGCTTCCAGAACGTCGATCCAGGCACCACCCTGGCCGCCAACTTCAGCGTCGACCAGGACATCATCTGCCTTGCCTGCCATGACAAGAACATCGTTCCCGGCGTGTGGGCCTTCTCCGCCCATGCCAATCCGGCGGTGGCGAACGAGGGCTACAAACTCACCGCCTCCAGCCTGCGGGAGTTTCCGGACAACATCCAGGTGTGGCAGGCATCCTGCCTCAATTGTCACGACACCCACACGGTGCAGGGTGCACGGCGGCTGCTGCGGGAAGGCACGGATGCCCTCGGCAGCCCCAAACAGGGCGGCAACTCGGCCATCGAGG
>JBLMYH010000131.1:0-4077 GCA_050258175.1 Hyphomicrobiaceae bacterium | reverse complement strand
TTCAGGCCCTCCGGTTGGCGGACGTGCCAGTCGGTGACGCGCTGGTACTGGTGGGCGACGTTGAGCATCTTCGCCTCGGAAAAATAGTTGCCGACGAGCTGCAGGCCGATCGGCAGGCCCTTGGCATCGAAACCGCAGGGCAGCGACATGCCGGGCAGTCCCGCGAGGTTGGCGGGAATGGTGTAGAGATCGTTCAGGTACATCTCGACCGGGTCGTCGGATTTTTCACCCAGCTTGAACGCGGTGCCGGGCGCGGTCGGGCCGAGGATGACGTCGCAGGCCTTGAAGGCTTCGGCAAAGTCGTCGGCGATCAGGCGGCGGATCTTCTGCGCCTGCAGATAGTAGGCGTCGTAATAGCCGTGGCTCAGGACATAGGCGCCGATCATGATGCGGCGCTTCACTTCGGCGCCGAAGCCCTGCGCGCGGGTCTTGCAGTACATGTCGTCGAGGTTGGCGTAGTCCGGCGCGCGGTAGCCGTAGCGCACGCCGTCGAAGCGCGACAGGTTGCTGGAGGCTTCGGCGGGCGCCAGCACGTAGTAGACGGGGATCGCGAGCTTCGAATTGGCAAGCGAGATGTCGACGGTTGTGGCGCCGAGTTTCTTCAGCTCGGCCACCGCCGCCTCCACGGCTGCCGCGACTTCATTGCCCAGGCCTTCGGCAAAGAACTCGCGCGGCAGGCCGACGCGCAGGCCGGCAAGCGGCAGGTTCAGGTCGCGCGTGTAGTCTTCCTTCTCGCGCTCGAGGCTGGTCGAGTCGTTGGGGTCGAAGCCGGTCATCACATTCAGCAGCAGCGCGCAGTCCTCGGCCGAGCGCGCCATTGGTCCCGCCTGGTCGAGGCTGGAGGCGAAGGCGATCATGCCGTAGCGCGACACCAGGCCGTAGGTGGGCTTGAGGCCGGTGATGCCGCACAGCGCAGCGGGCTGGCGGATCGAGCCGCCGGTGTCGGTGCCGGTGGCGGCCGGCGCCATGCGCGCGGCGACGCAGGCCGCCGCTCCGCCGGACGAGCCGCCGGGCACGTAGGCCGGGTTCCAGGGGTTTTTCACCGCGCCGAAATAGCTGGTCTCGTTGGAGGAGCCCATGGCGAATTCGTCCATGTTGGTCTTGCCGAGGCTCGGCATGCCGGCCGCCTTGAAGCGCTGGATCACGTGCGCGTCGTAGGGGGCGACGAAGTTGGACAGCATTTTCGAGCCGCAGGTGGTGAGCCAGCCGTCGGTGCAGAAGATGTCCTTGTGGGCGATCGGCACGCCGGTGAGCGGGCCGGCGTTGCCCCCGGCGCGCAGGGCGTCGGCGGCGGCGGCTTCCGCCAGGGTCTTCTCGGGGTCGACCGTGATGAAGGCGTTGAGGGACGGATTCAGCGCGGCGATGCGGTCGAGGTAGGTCTGCGCCAGCTCGCGGCTCGACACCTGCTTGCCGGCGAGTTGCGCCGCAAGCGCGGAAAGGGAGGTTTCGGACATGGCTTACTCGATGACTTTGGGCACGAGATACAGGCCGTTTTCGACCGCCGGCGCGATGGCCTGGAAGGCGGCATGGCGGTCGGCCTCGGTCACGGCGTCGTCACGCAGGCGCTGGTAGACCTCCTGCGCGTGGGCCATCGGGGCGATCCCGCGGGTATCCACCGCCTGCATCGTGGCGATGAGGTCGAAAATGCTGTTGAGCTGGGCCTGCATGGCCTGCGCCTCGGCATCGCTGGTTTCTATGCGCGCAAGGCGGGCGATGCGCTTGACGTCGTCCTGGGTGAGGGACATGGAAGCACCTGAATACTTACGGGAACGAAGCCCGTTAGGGTATCATAGGCCCCTTGTTTTTTCTGCCCTTTCACCCGCCTGGCGCGGGTGCCGCCGCCACCATGTTCAAGTTCCTGACCAGCTATTTTTCGACCGATCTCGCGATCGACCTCGGTACCGCCAACACGCTGATTTACGTGCGCGACCGCGGCATCGTGCTGGACGAGCCCTCGGTGGTGTCGATCCGCACCGATACGGCCGCGGGCGGCAAGCGCACCGTGCAGGCCGTCGGGGCGGAAGCCAAGCTGATGTTGGGCCGCACGCCGGGCAACCTGCAGGCGATTCGGCCGATGAAGGATGGCGTGATCGCCGATTTCACCGTCACCGAGCAGATGCTCAAGTATTTCATCAAGAAGGTGCACGACACCCGCATGTTGCGTCCCAGTCCGCGCATCATCATCTGCGTGCCGTGCGGATCGACCCAGGTGGAGCGCCGCGCGATCCGCGAATCGGCGATCGGCGCCGGCGCCCGCCAGGTCTATCTGATCGAGGAGCCGATGGCGGCGGCGATCGGTGCCGGCCTGCCGGTGGCCGAAGCGACCGGCTCGATGGTCGTCGATATCGGCGGCGGCACCACCGAGGTCGGGGTGATTTCGCTCGGTGGCGTGGTCTACGCCAACTCGGTGCGCGTCGGTGGCGACCGCATGGACGAGGCCATCATCAACTACATCCGCCGCAACTACGGCATGCTGATCGGCGAAGCGACCGCCGAGCAGATTAAGAAGAGAATGGGTTCCGCGTTCCCCGGCGCCGAGGTGCAGGAGATGGAAGTGAAGGGCCGCAGTCTTGCCGAAGGCGTGCCGCGCAGCTTCAACGTATCGTCCAACGAGATCCTCGAAGCGCTGACCGAGCCGCTCAACGCCATCGTGAGCGCGGTGAAACAGGCGCTGGAGCAGACGCCGCCGGAACTCGGCGCCGACATCGCCGAGAAGGGAATGGTGCTGACCGGGGGCGGTGCGCTTCTGCGCGACCTCGACCGCCTGCTGATGGAAGAGACCGGCCTGCCGGTGATCGTTGCCGACGATCCGCTGACCTGCGTGGTGCGGGGGTCGGGCCGCGCGCTCGAGGAAATGGACAAACTGGCGTCGGTGTTTACCAACGAGTGAACGCTGCCGCTGTTGACCGGAGCCGCTGATGGCCATGCCGGGCCAGCTCATGTTCGCCCGCCGTCTGGGGCCGACGGCACGCCTGATGATCTGGCTTCTGGTCGGTTTGTCCTGTGTGGTGGTCGACGCCCGATATCACACGCTCGACGGCTTGCGCAGCGGCCTTTCCGTTCTGCTGCAGCCGGTGCGCGAAGCCATGCGGGCTCCCGTTGATGTCGCGACCGAGCTCACGGGCTTCTTCACCCGCCATCGTCTCCTGCAAAATGAGCGCGACGCGCTGCTGGCTGAACGGGCGCAGCTGATGCTTGGCGTCAACAACGCCCGCGAGCTGGCCCGCGAAAATGCCGAATTGCGCGCCCTGCTGCGGCTGCAAAGCCGCCCGGGCCAGCGGGTGGTGCATGCCGCCCTGTTGTATCAGGGGCATGACTGGTTTTCCGAGCGACTGACCCTGGACCAGGGCGGCGGCGTCGGGCTGCGCAGCGGCTTGCCGGTGGTCGATGCGGACGGCTTGGTCGGGCAGTTGACGCGGGTGTACCCGGGTTCGAGCGAGGTCACGCTGGTGAGCAGCACCGAACAGCTGACACCGGTGGTTGTCGAGCGTACCGGCCAGCGTGGACTGGCTGCAGGTAGCGGACGCGGCCAGATGGAACTGCGCTACATGCCGGCGCAGACTGATCTCCGGCCGGGCGACCGCCTGCTGACCTCGGGCATCGACCGGGTGTACCCCGCCGGCATTCCCGTGGCGACCATCACTCACGTATCCCGTTCGCAATCCAGTCCCTATCTGCGGGTGGACTGCCTGCCGGCGGCGGGGCTCGACCGCTCCCGCGGCGTGTTGGTGCTGATCGCAGAACCCCAGGGGACGGCGCGATGAACGTGTCCGCCCACACGTTCGCCAGCTGGCGACGCATCGTCGGGACACTGACCCTTGCGGTGCTGCTGGAACAGCTGCCGTGGTCCGGCTGGGCGCTGATTGCGCGGCCGGACTTCGTGCTGGTCGGCGTGCTTTTCTGGACGCTGCATCAGCCTACCCGCATCGGTTTCGCCACGGCGTTCTTTCTCGGGCTGCTGGCTGACTTTCAGGATGGCGCGGTGTTTGGCCAACACGCCATCGCCTACGTGATCGGCGTCTATCTGGTGCTGTACCTGCGCCTGCGCCTGCTGCAGTTCGAACCCTCGCGACAGGC
>JBLMYH010000130.1:0-5790 GCA_050258175.1 Hyphomicrobiaceae bacterium | reverse complement strand
GTGAGCGGCGAGGCCAACTCACTCCTAAGCGCTGACGACTTCCCCTCGCTCAGGCCGGCGTGTACGCGGCGTCCTTCATCACCTGCGACAGGGTGCCGTAGGCCGTTGCCCAGGCCGTTTTCACCTCGCTGTTGAACTTCGGCCCCAGCCCCTGCTCCAGCGTCCACAGCAGCGCCGCACCGACCGTGTCGTAATGTGCTGCCTGGACGCCGTAGCCGATATGCCTGCGCGCCAGATCCTGCGCGACCGGCACCAGTTCGTCGAGCCGGGGCAGGCTGCTGACGATGAAGCCGAGCGTCTTCATCAGCTTGCGCCCCTGTTCCCGCAGGTCGCCCGTGAACAGGGGCCGGACTGCCGGATCGAGCACGAACAGACGTTGATAGAACAGACCGGCAGCCGTGTCCATGATGGGCGCGACATCGGCCCAGGAGGCCTGGATAAGCGTGATTTGCTGTGGTGTCATGGTCGTACCTCGATGCGTTAAGAATTTCCGCGTGAACGGCTGCGCCGATCAAGGGATCGCCCGTGGCGGATCGATCGCCCCCTTGGCTGGTACGCGCAACGGTGCGCGTACCAGCCAAGCAACTCAGAGCAGGGACCATGCCAGCCGCGGCACACCGCGCCAACGCGTCCGCAGGCGAAAACCCGCCGCGCGTGGCCACGGGGCGTGCGGTCCGATCGGGCACGCTGCACTGTCTGGGTGCACACGGCGGGCAAGCAGCATGCGAACGCACCCGGGGCGCCGCCCCAGCGCCGCTGCACCCGAATCGGCGCACTGGCGTGCCCCTTGCTTAGCCAGGAAGATCCGCATACCGTCTTTCGCCATGAGCACCCGCGTCGCCATGCGCCCTACGACCCGTAACCGCTTCGATCGCCGCGTGACGCCCGGCCGCACGGGGTGCGACTGCGCCCGCCGCCGCGCTCGCGCACGCCGATCCTCGCGTACGCGCTGCAAGTCACGTCGGAGAAACACCGCAGCAACTGGCAGCACGCCCCATCGCACTGCATCTCGATTAACTCTTGAAAGGAGCCAGCATCATGTCAGAGAAGAAAGCCGCAACCACCAAGCGCACCCCGAAACAGGCCGAAGCCGTGACTGAGACAGGCAAGTCCGGGAAGGCGGCGCGCTCGCCCGAAGCCACGCGTGTCGCGCCCGCAAAACCCGGCGGTCGAAAAAACCCCAGCGACGCGTCATCCTCTGCCAAGGCTGGCGGCAAAACGTCCGCCGCTACCAAAGCTGCGACAACCACGCCGGGAGACGCAGCGACGAAAAGCAAACGCGTCCCGAAGCAGACCGCCGCCGCGACGGAGACCGCCAAACCCGCCGGCCGCAGCAGAGCCGCTGACGCGCCCCCCTCCGCCAAGGCCGCCAGCAAGGCGCCCCGCGCGCGCAAGGCTGCAACGACCAAGCCTGAAGACACGACAACAACGCCCGCAGCGGCCAGGCGCATCAAGAAGCCTGCGGCCCCCTCGCACCAGGAGCGCCAGCGCTGGATCGCCATCGCAGCCTACCATCGCGCCGAGAAGCGCGGATTTGCCCCGGGTTACGAGATGCAAGACTGGCTTGACGCAGAAGCCGAAATCAGCGACCTGATCGGGGAGAGCTGACTCCGACGGGCCGCCTGAGCCGGGACGCGCCGTCAGCGCGCCTGCCCGTGAGGCTGAAGTTGAACGCCGCCCGGGTTGCGGCGGCGCCGACTTGTCTAGCTGCGCGCCCCGCTCAAGTAGCGCGCCTCCGGCGCTGTCTGCCTTTCCCCCCCCGCCGATGGGGGACTGGCAGGCGCCTGCGGCTTGGTGGCGAGCAGACCGAACTTGTCACGCAGCGTCATCGCCAGCATGACCAGCGACTCGTCCGGCAGATTTTCAACGGCGCTGAATATCGCATCGGCGTAGCGGGCATCGGCCGCCAGCTTCACCAGGTCAATCTCGGGGCCGCCCGCCTTGCGGGTGCCGAATTTCAGTTTCACCATCTCGTTCAGGGTTTCGCGATCCACACTTTGCTCCATTCATTCGTATTCAATTAACGCCTGCTTTACCGTCCGCCAGCACGCCCACTTGCGCACCCTCTCCCTTCGGAATTTCTGGCCGCAGTCGCGCAGCGGTTCGGCGTGTACCAGCACCGTCTGTGCCAGCGCGCACAAATCCCTTCTTATCAATCGCTTATCGCGACTCGGCGGCGCCCGAGTCGCTGCCGGTGGCTGACCATGGGGCAGCCGCACCTGCACCCGCACCAGGGCGGTGCAGATGACGCGGGACGCAACACGGCATGCGAGCCGTCCGCCGCGGCGGACATCGCGAATAAAGCCTGCCCGCTGGGCGTAGCGCGGTTGCCGCGCCATGCAGGTGCGGCTAGACTCTCGGCGTTGCTTTCGACTGTCCTTTCGTGAACCCCAACCGCCCTGCCCGCCATGCCGCGCCGACGTGAGCCCCGCCCCGCGCCCGCGCTGGAACTGAAGACCACGCGGATCGCCGGGATCCAAGTCATCCTCAACAGCGCCGAGCACGCCGCGCTGGATACCCACATCTCCACGCTGTTTGCCGCGACGCCGGATTTCTTCGGCGGCGAAGCGGCGGTATTCGAGTGCGGGCGCCTGCCGGCTGACGCGCCCGCGCCCGACTGGGTCTGGCTGGCGCAGGAACTGAAAAGCCGCGGACTGAACCCGTTCGCGGTACAGAACGCGTCGGCCGAACTGGCCGCAGCCGCCCAACAGGCAGGGCTGCTGGTGCTGAACGATGCGGTGCCGACGCCCACCGTCGCCGCCATTGAACCGGAGCCCGCACCTGAAACCACGCCCGACACGGCCCCGCCGGCGCCGGCCAGCGTCCCCACCCGCATCATCGACAAGCCGCTGCGCTCGGGCCAGCGGGTGTACGCGGCGGGCGGCGACATCGTGGTGCTGGCGGCGGTCAACCCCGGCGCGGAAGTGATCGCCGACGGCAGCATCCATGTCTATGCGCCGCTCAAGGGCCGGGCGCTCGCCGGCGCGCGCGGCGACACCTCGGCGCGCATCTTCACGACCCAGCTCGAGGCCGAACTGGTGTCGATCGCCGGCGTGTACCGCACCTTCGAAGCCGCACCGGACGCCGCCGTGGCGAAGAAGCCGGCGCAGATCCGCCTGGCCGAGGCGAGCCAGATCGTCATCGAACCCCTATAACCTCCAGCAAAAAGGAAGCTCCGTGACCACCATCATCACTGTCACCTCCGGCAAGGGCGGCGTCGGCAAGACCACCACCAGCGCCTCGATCGCCAGCGGCCTGGCGCTGCGCGGCTTCAAGACGGCCGTGATCGACTTCGACGTCGGCCTCAGGAACCTCGATCTCATCATGGGCTGCGAGCGCCGCGTGGTGTACGACTTCGTCAACGTCATCCAGGGCGACGCCAACCTGCACCAGGCGCTGATCAAGGACAAGCACTGCGAGAACCTGTTCGTGCTGCCCGCCTCGCAGACGCGCGACAAGGATGCGCTCACCGAGGAAGGCGTGGAGAAGGTGCTGAAGGAACTCGAGCACCAGGGCTTCGACTACATCGTCTGCGACTCGCCCGCCGGCATCGAGCACGGTGCCGTGATGGCGCTGACCTTCGCCGACCAGGCGATCGTCGTCACCAACCCGGAGGTTTCATCGGTGCGCGACTCCGACCGCATCCTCGGCATCATCCAGTCGAAGAGCCGCCGCGCCATCGAAGGCCGCGAGCCGGTGAAGGAGCATCTCTTGGTCACGCGCTACTCGCCGAAGCGCGCAGCGGAAGGCGAGATGCTGACCTACACCGACATCCAGGAACTGCTGCGGATTCCGCTGCTGGGCGTCATTCCCGAATCCGAAGTGGTGCTGCAGGCGTCCAACCAGGGCATCCCGGCGATCCACCAGAAAGGCACCCCGGTGGCCGACGCCTATCAGGATGCGATCGGCCGCTTCCTCGGCGAAGAACACCCGCTGCGTTTCGTCGACTACGAAAAACCGGGCCTGATCAAGCGTCTGTTCGGAGGCAAGTGACATGTCCTGGCTCTCCCTCATATTCGGCGAAAAGAAAGCCACCGCCTCGGTCGCCAAGGAACGCCTGCAACTCATCATCGCGCGCGAGCGCGTGGGCCTGTCCGGCCCGGACTTCCTGCCCGACCTGCAGAAGGATCTGGTCGCGGTGATCTCCAAGTACGTTGCGATCAACCCCGACGACATCAAGGTCGGGCTGGAAAAGCAGGGCAACTACGAAGTGCTGGAAGTCAACATCGTGCTGCCCGAGGTGCGCTGAGCCGGCCCGCGGCGGCGGGCGTCACGCAGCGGCGCAGGCCGCTTCGGAGAAGTCCAGCCATATCCGCCCCGCCTCGATCCTGACCGGGAACTCGCGGGCGCAGCCCTGATCCGGGGCCAGCGCGCAGCCGGTATCGAGTTCGATATTCCAGTTGTGCAGCGGGCATGTCACCTTCCTGCCGTGCACGATGCCCTGCGACAGCGGCCCGCCCTTGTGCGGGCAGCGGTCCTCCAGTGCGAAGACCTCGTCGTCGGCGGTGCGGAACACTGCGATGTCGAGGCTGCCATGGCGTACCACGCGGGCGCCGAGCTGGGGGATGTCGTTCAGATCCAGGATGTCGGTCCAGTTGTTCATCGTGTCTTCCTTCATGCGGCGACGGTTTCGAATTCGTGCTTGAGCTTGCCTTCGCGGGCGCGCTCGAGCCACGGGTCACGCTCGACCGACAGCGCGAACAGCAGGCGTTCGTATAGCGCGCGGCGGCCTTCTGCGTCGTCGAGGACTTTCCTTTTCACGTAGTCGAGGCCGACGCGCTCGAGGTAGTGCACGGTACGGTCGAGGTAGCGCGCCTCCTCGCGATACAGCTGCAGGAAGGCGCCTGAATACTCGAGCACCTCGTCAGGCGTCTTCACCTTGACCAGGAACTGCGCGACCTCGGTCTTGATGCCGCCGTTGCCGCCGACGTAGATCTCCCAGCCGGAATCGACCCCGATGATGCCGACGTCTTTGATCGCGACTTCGGCGCAGTTGCGCGGGCAGCCCGACACCGCGAGCTTCACCTTGTGCGGCGCCCACATCTTGAAGAACACCTTTTCCAGGTCGATGCCCATCTGCGTCGAATCCTGGGTGCCGAAGCGGCACCACTCCGAGCCGACGCAGGTCTTCACCGTGCGCAGGGCTTTCCCGTACGCGTGGCCGGACGGCATGTCGAGGTCGGCCCAGACCTTCGGCAGGTCTTCCTTCTTCACGCCCAACAGATCGATGCGCTGGCCGCCCGTGACCTTCACCGTCGGGATGGCATATTTCTCGGCGACGTCGGCGATGCGGCGCAACTCGGCCGGGGTGGTCTGCCCGCCCCACATGCGCGGAATCACCGAATAGCTACCGTCCCTCTGGATGTTGGCGTGCGCGCGCTCGTTGATGAAGCGCGACTGCGGATCGTCCTCGGCCTCGCCGGGCCAGGTCGAGATCAGGTAGTAGTTGAGCGCGGGGCGGCAACTGGCACAGCCGTCGGGGGTACGCCATTCCATGAAGCTCATCACCTGCGGAATCGTCAGCAGCTTGTTCTGCCGGATCGCCACGCGTACCTCCTCGTGCGTGTGGTCGGTGCAGCCGCACACTGATTTCGTCTTCGGCGTCGCCGAATAGTCGCCGCCGGCGGTCACCGCCAGGATCTGCTCGACGAGCCCGGTGCACGAGCCGCACGAACTCGACGCCTTGGTGTGCCTCCTGACATCCTCCAGCGTGAACAGGCCCTTCTCGCGGATCGCCTTGACGATGTCGCCCTTGCACACGCCGTTGCAGCCGCATACCTCCATGTCGTC
>JBLMYH010000129.1:0-3158 GCA_050258175.1 Hyphomicrobiaceae bacterium | reverse complement strand
CGCGTCATCCCGCGCGACTTCGACGCCGAATTCGCCATCGACCGCGACACCTTGTCCAGCCTGGTCGGCCGCGCCGCGATCCTGGCGGATGAAAAAATTCCCCTGATCCGCCTGGAGCTGCAGGGTGGCCTGCTCAACGTCACCGGCTCCAATGCGGAAGCAGAGGAAGCCCGGGACGAACTGGCGGTCGATTGCGCCGCCGCCTTCGAGGCCGGCTTCAATGCCCGCTACCTGGGCGAAGCCCTGAACCAGATCGACAGCAAGGCCGTCCGCTTGCGGCTAGACGAGAAGCAGGTGACATTGCTCCAGGACGCCGAATCCGACGCCTACGGGCTCATCGTCATGCCGGTGAGGCTGTGATGGCTTTACTCACCGAAACCGAACTTCAGGAACTCACCGGGGCAAAGATCAAATCCCGGCAAAAGCTCGCCCTGCGCCGCGCCGGTATCCGCTACGTCGAGCGCCTTGACGGCCGCCCTGCCGTTACCTGGGAAGCGGTCAACGCCGTGCTGTGCGGCCAGAAAGCCCAGGAAGAAGCTCCGAAGCTGGATTGGATTCGGAGGGTGAAGTAATGGCACACTCCACCCCGTCCTATCCTGGCTACGGCAGTCCCTGCAACGGCTGCGGGCAATGCTGCCTGAACCAGCCCTGCGCCGTCGCCCGCCAATTCAGGCTCTGGAAGAACGGCGCCTGTCGGGCCCTCAGCTTCCGCGCCGGCCGCTATTGGTGCGATGTCATCGTCAAGCCGGGCCGCGTGTCCACAACGTTGCGTAAGCTGCCCCTGGACGTGCGCCTCGACTGCATCGGCGTGGTGGGGCGTTGCGACGCCAAGAAGAGGACCGATTCGCCATGAGCTACCGACCCATGCCTGAGCCTCTGCCTGGGGAACGCTGGACGCCTGCAAACGGTACGGAAGGCTTGTTGTTCCTTGGCGAATGGTGCGCCCGTTGTGCCCGAGACAAAGCCATGCGCGAAGGCGTGCCGCTGGAAGAATGCGACGACAACGAACTGTGTGAGATCATCGCCGCGTCCTATCGCGGCGAAGCTGCGGAATGGCGGCGCATGCCGGACGGCAGCGCCACTTGCTTGGCTTTCGTGCCGGCCAGCGAGAAAATCCCCGCACCGAGATGCCCGCGAACCCGGGATATGTTCGTGGACACGACACCGTAGGATGGGCACCGCCCACCGAAGCCTTGCGAGACCATTCATGCCACCCGCCTGTCCACCGCCTTGCGCAAGCTGTCCCTGGAGATGCGCATTGACTGCATCGGCGTCGCCGGGCGCTGTGACGCCAAGAAAATCCTGAGGCCCTAAAATGCGTGTGATCGAACCCGGCCACATCTACGAACTGGATCACCTTGACGGTGACGGCACGCAACGCTTGGTCTTCGTCAATCGGGAAGCGGACTGTGAGCATGAAGGCACGCAGAACCAGGAAGTCTTGCGCGCGCTCATCGATCGCATGCATCATCTTGACAACACGCTCCATTGGGCGGGCAATGCGACGATCATTCACCACTTGCGCATGGCCTTGGCGCTGCATGAAGCCCGCGTCCTGGAACGGAAAACCGAGTGCGGGAAGCTGAAACCGGAACACGTTTCCATTGCCGCCGACGGGCATTTCGCCTTGTTCGAGGATTGCAAATAATGCCTCCCCGCCGCCGCAGCAACGACAAAAATCTTCCTCCGCGCGTCTACCAAAAGCACGGCGCCTATTACTTCGTCCGTCCGGAAGGCAACAAATGGATACGCCTGGGCAAGACCGAGGCCGAAATGTACGTGGCCCTTTCCAGGCTGCAGCGCGACATCGACGTGCAGGAAAAGGGCATGGCCGCGCTGTTCGCGCGCTACGAAGAGGAGGTCATCCCCCAGAAGGCGCCGCGCACCCAGGCCGATAACAAGAAAGAACTGGCCAATCTCGGCAAGGCCTTCGGCCACATGCATCCGCAATCGGTGCGGCCGGTGCACGTCTACCAGTACCTGGATGCCCGCGGCGCCATCGCCCCGGTGCGCGCCAACCGCGAGGTGGCCCTGCTCAGCCATGTCTTCAGCTACGCCATCCGCTGGGGCGCGGTCGAGGCCAATCCCTGCCGCGACATCAAGAAGCACAGCGAGAAACCGCGCAAGCGCTATGTCGAGGATTGGGAGTACCGGGCCGTCTACGCCATCGCCCCGGCCATCGTCCGGGCCGCCATGGAAATCGCGGTGATTACCGGCATGCGCCAGGGCGACATCCTGGCGCTCAAGCGCTCGGACCTGACTGAGGCGGGCATCCCCGTCACCCAGGCGAAGACCGGCAAGAAACAGATTTTCGAATGGACGGCGGATCTGCGCGCCGCCGTCGATCAGGCGCTTGGCATCGAACGCTCCATCGTCAGCATGTGGGTGTTCGCCACCACCACCGGCCGGCGCTACAGCGGCAGCGGATTCCAGACTGCGTGGCAACGCCTCATGAACCATGCCATCGAGCAGCAGATCATCCGTGAACGTTTTACATTCCACGACTTGCGGGCCAAGGCGGGCAGCGAAGCCGAAGACGGCACCCGCCTCCTGGGTCATCAGAATCCCGCGACCACCCGCCGGATCTACGAACGCAAACCGGACAAGGTCAAACCGATCCGCTAGGGAAAATAAAAACCCGCCGACATTGCGCAACGTCGGCGGGCCCGCCCAGGCTCGGTATTCGAATCAACCGTATTGATTATCGGCCGTCAATCGCTTGCAACTTGCGAGGCCCTTCATGGATTTGAAAATCGAACAATGGCTCGAAGACTACCAGCGCAAAGCCTGCGAAGAACGGCGCAAGATGAAGGACCGCCGCAGCGGCGAACGGCGTAGCGGCGAAGATCGACGGCAGGAACAAAAGCCCTTCGATTTCCCGAATCGCCGACGCAAGCCCGGCGGCGAAGAAGATTCAACCTAGTGGGTGATTACCAATTGGGCATTCTTTCGAAGCAAATTTGGTGTCCAAAAGTTAGCCAATTTGAGGGATTCTTATTAGACGTCTAATATCTACGTGCAATAAAAAAGGCCTGCATCGCAGCAAGCCTTTGATTTTTGGTGGGCCATGTAAGGATCGAACTTACGACAAACGGATTAAGAGTGAGTTTCTCAATTGAGCATTCAAGCAACTTTTGGTCCGAATTGTCTAATCCGAT
>JBLMYH010000128.1:0-5051 GCA_050258175.1 Hyphomicrobiaceae bacterium | reverse complement strand
CCGCAGATGACCGTGCGCCAAGTGCTCGAGATCACCCGCGCGAAGCGCATTTCCGGTCTGCCGGTAATCGATAACGGCAGGGTGGTCGGTATCGTCACCAACCGTGACCTGCGCTTCGAACCCAGCCTCGATCAGCCGGTCGCCAACATCATGACGCCGAAGGAGCGGCTGGTGACGGTGAAAGAGGGCGCCAACCGCGACGAAGCGATGGCCCTGCTCCACAAGCACCGGCTGGAACGCGTACTAGTGGTGAACGATGCTTTCGAACTGCGCGGCCTGATTACCGTCAAGGACATCCAGAAATCCAGTGAACACCCGCTGGCATGCAAGGATGCGATGGGCCGCCTGCGCGTGGGCGCAGCGGTGGGTACCGGCGAGGGCACCGAAGAACGCGTAGCCGCGCTGGTGGCTGCCGGGGTTGACGTGATCACGGTGGACACGGCGCACGGCCACTCCAAGGGCGTGCTCGAACGCGTGCGCTGGGTCAAGCAGAACTTCCCGGAGGTGCAGGTCATCGGCGGCAACATTGCCACCGCCGCGGCTGCCGCTGCACTGGTCGAACATGGCGCCGACGCGGTCAAGGTCGGTATCGGTCCGGGCTCCATCTGCACCACGCGCATGGTCGCGGGTGTCGGCGTGCCGCAGATCACCGCGGTCGCGAATGTGGCCGATGCGCTTGCTGGAAGCGGCGTCGGTGTCATCGCCGATGGCGGCATCCGCTATTCCGGCGACATCTCCAAGGCGCTGGCTGCCGGCGCCAACTGCGTCATGCTCGGCGGCCTCCTGGCCGGAACCGAAGAGGCGCCCGGGGATATCGAACTGTTCCAGGGCCGATCCTACAAGTCTTATCGCGGGATGGGCTCCCTGGGTGCCATGCAGCAAGGCTCATCCGACCGCTATTTCCAGGACACCGAAAAAAGCGCCGAGAAACTGGTCCCCGAGGGCGTCGAAGGCCGCGTGCCCTACAAGGGCAGCGTCCTTGCGGTGATCCATCAACTGATGGGCGGCCTGCGCTCCTCTATGGGCTACCTGGGCGTCGCCACCATCAATGACATGCACGCCAAGGCTGAATTCGTCGAAATCACCTCGGCTGGCGTGCGCGAATCGCACGTGCACGACGTGCAGATCACCAAGGAAGCGCCGAACTATCGTGTCGAGTAAAGATTAGGAAACGGCAAGTTGGGATGATGGAAAGTCACGCAGCGCGTGGCTTTCTTTTTTCCGGCGCGCTCCCCTCCAACCGCCAGGCCAACCAGAAACCATGCACCAGAAAATCCTCATCCTCGATTTCGGTTCCCAATACACCCAGTTGATCGCCCGCCGCGTGCGCGAGGCGGGGGTCTATTGTGAACTGCATTCCAACGACGTGACCGAGCAGTTCGTGCGCGATTTCGCACCGCAGGGCATCATCCTCTCGGGCGGCCCCAACTCGGTCTACGAAGAGGAAACGCCGCGCGCGCCCGACGTCGTGTTCTCCTTGGGCGTGCCGGTGCTGGGCATCTGCTACGGCATGCAGACGATGGCGGCGCAACTCGGCGGCGAGGTTGAATCTGCTGCCAAGCGCGAATTCGGCTACGCAGAAATCCGTGCGCGGGGTCACACCGCCCTGCTGCGCGACATCCAGGATCGCGTCAACGATGAAGGCCATGGCCTGCTCGACGTGTGGATGAGTCACGGCGACAAGGTGACCGCGCTGCCGGAAGGCTTCAAGGTGATGGCAAGCAATGCCGCCACGCCGATCGCAGCCATGGCCGACGAAGAACGCCGTTTCTACGGCGTGCAGTTCCATCCCGAAGTCACTCACACCCTGCAGGGCAAGGCGATTCTCGCGCGCTTCGTGCACGACATCTGCGGCTGCGGCTCCGACTGGAACATGCCTGACTACGTTGATGAAGCCATCGGCAAGGTGCGCTCCGAAGTCGGCAGCGACGAAGTCATCCTCGGTCTGTCGGGTGGGGTCGACTCGTCGGTGGTCGCGGCGCTGCTGCACCGTGCCATCGGCCAGCAGCTCACCTGCGTGTTCGTCGACAACGGCCTCTTGCGACTGAACGAAGCCGAACAGGTGATGCAGACCTTCGCCGACAACCTCGGCGTCAAGGTCATTCATGTCGACGCGCGCGACCGCTTCATGAACGAACTCGCCGGCGTGACCGATCCTGAACAAAAACGAAAGATCATCGGCCGCGAATTCGTCCACGTGTTCCAGGAAGAGGCCGAGAAGCTGCCGAATGCGAAGTGGCTGGCGCAGGGCACCATCTATCCCGACGTCATCGAATCGGCCAGCGCCAAGACCAAGAAAGCGCACACCATCAAGAGCCACCACAACGTCGGTGGCCTGCCCGACACCCTTCACCTGAAGCTGCTGGAGCCGCTGCGTGAGCTGTTCAAGGACGAAGTGCGCGAGTTGGGCATCGCGCTGGGCCTGCCCCACGACATGGTCTACCGCCATCCCTTCCCAGGGCCCGGTCTTGGCGTGCGCATTCTCGGCGAAGTCAAGCGCGAATACGCCGAGCTGCTCAGGCGGGCCGACGCCATTTTCATCGAGGAATTGCGTGCTTCCGGCTGGTACGAGAAAACCAGTCAGGCCTTCGCCGTGTTCCTGCCGGTGAAGTCCGTCGGCGTCATGGGTGACGGCCGCACCTACGATTATGTGGTTGCGCTGCGCGCCGTTGTCACCAGCGATTTCATGACCGCCCACTGGGCCGAACTGCCTTACACCCTGCTTGGCAAGGTTTCCAACCGCATCATCAACGAAGTGCGCGGCCTCAACCGTGTCGTCTATGACATCAGCGGCAAGCCCCCGGCGACGATCGAGTGGGAGTAGGCCTTTCGAGGTGGGCGAGGGGTCCCGCGTAGCGGGGATCGACCCGGCGAGGAAGGCTGCCCACGATACGTTGGCTGCGATTTCTCGATACATTATCGGAGCGGGCCAATAATGCCGACTGTCGCCGTTATCGGCGGCGGCCCCGCCGGCCTGATGGCCGCCGAAATTCTGGCGCAAGCAGGCAGGCAGGTCGACCTCTACGATGCCATGCCGTCGGTCGGACGCAAGTTCCTGCTGGCCGGCGTGGGCGGCATGAACATCACCCATTCCGAGCCGTTTGACGCCTTTCTGGCGCGCTTCGGTGCGCGCACTGCCGAAATAAGGCCGCTGCTTGAGGCCTTTCCCCCCGACGTGCTGCGCGCGTGGATCCACGCGTTGGGCATCGAGACCTTCGTCGGCTCGTCTGGCCGCGTCTTTCCGAAGGACATGAAGGCAGCACCGCTATTGCGCGCGTGGCTGCATCGGCTGCGCGAACTGCAGGTGCGCTTCCATGTACGTCACCGCTGGCTGGGCTGGTCCGACACTGGGGCGTTGCGCTTCGCCACGCCGGAGGGCGAGTTTGCCGTAAAGGTCGACGCGGTAGTACTGGCGCTAGGCGGCGGCAGCTGGCCAAGACTCGGGTCAGACGGCGCGTGGCTGCCGTTGCTGGCTCAGCGAGGAGTCGGGGTCGCGCCGTTGCTGCCGTCGAATTGCGGCTTCGATGTGGCGGGAGGATGGAGCGAGCACCTGCGCAGTCGCTTCGCCGGGCAACCGCTGAAAGCCGTGGCGCTGCGCTTCGCCGATGCTGCAGGCGATATCCAGCAACGCAGGGGCGAGTTGATGCTGTCCGCGAGCGGGATCGAGGGCAGTCTGGTGTATGCCTTGTCGGCACCGCTGCGGGACGCCATTGCGGCGGCGGGCGCGGTCACCGCCGAGCTCGATCTGGTGCCGGACAAGAGTCCGGAACGCGTCGTTTCCGAGGTTGCCCACCCGCGCGGCGCGCGTTCGCTGTCCAGCCATCTACAAAGTCGCGCCGGCGTCAAGGGAGTGAAAATGGCCCTGCTGCGCGAACTGCTGTCGAGTGAACAATTGAACGACCCGGTGAGGCTCGCCAACGCGATAAAATCGCTGTCCCTGACGCTGGTGTCCGCACGCCCGCTCGACGAAGCGATCAGCAGCGCCGGCGGGGTGCGCTTCGAGGCGCTCGACGAACATCTGATGCTGCGCGATCTGCCCGGCGTGTTCTGCGCCGGTGAGATGCTCGACTGGGAAGCGCCTACCGGCGGCTACCTGCTGACCGCCTGCTTCGCCAGTGGACGCGTTGCGGGGCAGGGCGCGTTGAATTACCTGAACTCATACCATGCTGCGACTGACTGAAACCAAACTGCCGCTCGACCATCCGCCCGAGGCTTTGCGTGCGGCGATCCTGAAGCGTCTGGAACTGGCGGACGATGAACTCATCAGCTTCAGCATCTTCAAGCGCAGCTACGATGCGCGCAAGAAGCACGCGTTGCTGCTGGTCTACGCGGTCGACGTCGAGGTGAAGAACGAGGCAGCGCTGCTGAAGAAATTCCGCAACGACCGCCACCTCGCGCCGACGCCGGATATGAGCTACCACTTCGTCGGCCACGCGCCGGAGAGCCTGAGCGAACGCCCCATCGTCGTCGGCTTCGGCCCCTGCGGCATCTTCGCCGCGCTAGTGCTGGCGCAGATGGGCTTCAAGCCGATCGTTCTGGAGCGCGGCAAGGCGGTGCGCGAGCGCACGCAGGACACCTGGGGGCTGTGGCGCAAGAAGGTGCTCAATCCCGAATCCAACGTGCAGTTCGGCGAGGGCGGGGCGGGCACGTTTTCCGACGGCAAGCTCTACAGCCAGATCAAGGATCCCAAGTACCTCGGGCGCAAGGTGCTGACCGAGTTCGTCAAGGCGGGAGCGCCGGAAGAGATTTTGTACGTGTCGAAGCCGCACATCGGCACCTTCCGCCTGGTCGGCATGGTCGAGACGATGCGCCACGAGATCGAGGAACTGGGCGGCGAGATCCGCTTCCAGCAGCGGGTCATCGACGTGCTGATCGAGGACGGGCGCATCGCCGGCGTGACGCTCGCCAGCGGCGAGACACTGCGCAGCCATCACGTCATCCTCGCGCTTGGCCACAGCGCCAGGGATACGTTCGAAATGCTGCATGCACGCGGCGTTCACCTGGAGGCCAAGCCCTTTTCGATCGGCTTCCGCATCGAGCATCCACAGTCG
>JBLMYH010000127.1:0-3516 GCA_050258175.1 Hyphomicrobiaceae bacterium | reverse complement strand
GGCGGCGACGCGCTGGTGCTGATGCCGACCGGCGGCGGCAAGTCGCTGTGCTATCAGATTCCCGCGTTGCTGCGCGACGGCTGCGCCGTGGTGGTGTCGCCGCTGATCGCGCTGATGCAGGACCAGGTCGCGGCCTTGCAGGAGCTCGGCATCGCGGCGGCGTTTCTGAATTCCAGCCTCGACGGCGCAGCGGCCGCGCAGGTTGAGCGCAAATTCATCTCTGGGCAATTGAAGCTTCTTTACGTGGCGCCGGAGCGCCTGCTCACGCCGCGTTTTCAGAGCCTGCTCGAACAGGCCCGCGTCGCGCTGTTCGCCATCGACGAGGCGCACTGCGTGTCGCAATGGGGGCACGACTTCCGCCCGGAATACCTCGGCCTGTCGGCCCTGCACGAGCGCTTTCCCGAGGTGCCGCGCATCGCGCTCACCGCCACCGCCGATGCCGCGACGCGCGCCGAAATCCTCACTCGCCTCGATCTCGGCGCCGCGCGCGTGTTCGTCGCCAGCTTCGACCGCCCCAACATCCGTTACCGCATTGCCGAAAAATCCGACCCGCGCCGGCAATTGCTGGACTTCCTGGGCGAGCACAAAGGCGAGGCGGGCATCGTCTACTGCAGCACGCGCAAGAAGGTCGAGGAGACCGCCGATGCGCTCAGGCAGGCCGGGCTCACCGCCTTGCCCTACCACGGCGGCATGGACAACGACACGCGCCGCCGCCACCAGGAAAAGTTCCTGCGCGAGGACGGCGTCGTCATGGTCGCCACACTCGCGTTCGGCATGGGCATCGACAAGCCTGACGTGCGCTTCGTCGCCCACCTCGACCTGCCGCGCTCGGTCGAGGGCTACTACCAGGAAACCGGCCGCGCCGGGCGCGATGGCGAACCGGCCGAAGCGTGGATGGCGTGGGGTCTGCAAGACGTCGTCACGCAGCGCCGCTTTATCGACGAGGGCGACGCCGAGGATGCGCACAAGCGCATCGGCCACGCCAAGCTCGACGCCCTGGTCGGCCTGTGCGAGGCGGCCAGCTGCCGCCGCGTCGCGCTGCTCGCCTACTTCGGCGAAACCAGCCAGCCCTGCGGCAACTGCGACGTCTGCCTCAACCCGCCCACGCTGTGGGACGGCACCGAAGCCGCGCAAAAGCTGCTCTCCACCGTCTACCGCACGGGCCAGCGCTTCGGCGCCGGCCACGTCATCGACGTGCTGCTGGGCAAGACCACCGAGAAGATCGACCGCTTCGGCCACAACCAGCTGAGCGTATTCGGCATCGGCGCGAGCCAAACCGACAAGGTCTGGCGCGCCGTGCTGCGGCAACTTGTCGTGCGCGGGCTGCTGGAGGTGGACCACACCGCCTACGGCGCGCTCAAGCTCACCCAGGCCGCCAAGCCGGTGCTCAAGGGCGACGAAACCGTGATGCTGCGCGCCATCGACGTGCGCCCGGCGCGCAGCCGGAAATCGCGCTTCGCGCCCAGTTCCGGCGAGGGGGTCCACGACGACGAAGATCCGCTGTTCCTGTCCCTGCGCGCCTGGCGCCGCGAAACCGCCAACGAGAAGGGCGTGCCCGCTTACGTCATCCTGCACGACGCGACGCTGCGCGAGATCGCGGCGCGCCGACCCGCCACGCTGGCGGATCTGGGCGAGATATCGGGGCTGGGAACGAAGAAGCTGGAAGCCTACGGCGAGGACGTACTGGCGGTGGTGGCGGAGGGGTGACTGCGCGCCCCGCCGCTCAAGCGTTCAGCGCCTTCCCCACCACTTCCGCCACGCCCTTCGACAGGCCTTCGATCGCTGCAATGCGTTCCAGTGCGGCGCGCGCATGCGCCTGCCGTCCGGCGTCGAACTGCCGCCAGCGGTCGAAGCTGCGAGCGATGCGCGAGGCCACCTGCGGGTTCATCGACTGCAAGGTGCTGATGACGTCGGCCGCCAAGGCGTAGCCGCTGCCGTCGGCGGCGTGGAAGTGGCGCGGATTGGAACCGCAGAAGCTGCGAATCAGCGCGTACACGCGATTGGGGTTTTTCAGGTCGAAGTCAGGGTGCTGCATCAGCGCGCGCACGTGCGCGGTAGTGCCGGGCAGGCGCGAGGTGGCTTGTACTGCAAACCATTTGTCGACCACCAGCGCCTCGTTTTTCCAGCGGGCATGGAAGTCGGCCAACGCGGCTTCGCGTTCCGGTAAGTCGAGGTTGGCGAGGGTGGCCAGCGCAGCGATTGCGTCGGTCATGTTGCCGCCCGGGTCGAGTTGGGCCACGAGCCGGGGAACGACGGCGCTGCGCAAATAGCCCGCGTCGCTTTCGGCCAGATAGCCGAGACAGGCGTTGCGCAAGGCGCGCTTGCCGACCTGCGCACCGTCGGGGGCGTAGGCTGCGGTCGGGGCAAGGGCGCTCCACACCGTTTCGAATGCGGCGCGCAGGCGGGCGGCGAGGTGACGGCGCAGGTTGACGCGCGTGGCATGGATGGCTTCGGGGTCGACGGGCCTGCCAAGCGCCGCGACGGCTTCGGCGAGCACGACTTCGGCGGGCAGGCTGAGTGTCTCTGCAACAAGCGCGGGGTCGCCACTCAGGCCGGCGTCGAGCACGCGCTCGCAGGCGGCGACGAACGCATCGGGGATCCAGTCGCTGCCTGCACCGCCCGCCGCGATCCCCGCGAGCAATACCCGCGTCGCCAGGCGCTGGCCAGCCTCCGAGCGATTGAAGGCGTCGGAATCGTGCGCCATCAGGTGCGCGAGCTCGGCATCGGTTTGCTCGAACTCTAGTTGCACCGGCGCCGAGAAATCGCGCAGCAGCGAGCCGACGGGGGCGGCGGGCACAGCCTCGAACACGAAGGTCTGCGTGGTGTCCGTCAGGGACAGCACGCGCGTGGTTCCGGCCGCCGTTGCTTCGCCCGCCAGTTGCAAGGCGGCGTCGCGGCCGTCAGGCAGCACCAGCCCGAGTGCGACCGGAATATGCAGTGGGCCCTCGGCGATCGGCTGCCCCGATTCGGCCAGACGCCTTTCATAGGCGGTTGGCGCGAGGCTTTGCGTGAGCGTCAGCGTGTAGCGCTGCGTCGCGGCGTCCCACGCGCCTGTGGCGTGCAGGCGTGGCGTGCCGGCGCGCTCATACCAGCGGCGGAACTGCGTGAGATCGACGCCGGACGCGTCCTGCATGGCCGCGACGAAGTCTTCGCAGGTAACGGCCTGACCGTCGTGGCGCTCGAAATACAGATCCATCCCGCGCCGGAAGCCGTCGCGCCCGAGCAGCGTATGCATCATGCGGATGACCTCCGCGCCCTTGCTGTAGACAGTGGCGGTGTAGAAATTGTTGATCTCGGCATACGATGCCGGCCGGATCGGGTGCGCCATCGGCCCGGCGTCTTCGGGGAACTGGCTGACTCGCAGGGCGCGCACTTCCTGGATGCGGGTCACCGCGCGCGAATGGGTGTCGGCGCCGAATTCCTGGTCGCGGAATACCGTCAAACCCTCTTTCAATGACAGCTGGAACCAATCGCGGCAGGTCACGCGGTTGCCGGTCCAGTTGTGGAAATACTCGT
>JBLMYH010000126.1:0-11755 GCA_050258175.1 Hyphomicrobiaceae bacterium | reverse complement strand
CTGCCTATTTGGTGTTGCTCCGGATGGAGGTTACCGCGTTTCACCGTAACTTAATACGCTCGTCTCTGTGGCCCTATTCCTCGCCTCGCGGCGTCCGGCCGTTAGCCGGCATCCTGCTCTGTGGAGCCCGGACTTTCCTCTCCCACTCGCGTGGCAGCGGTTGCCTGACCCACTTTCCCATGTGGATTATAGAACTTTAGCTTGACTGTATCTCCTGATTTGCTAATCAAAGAGAAGCAGGTCGGATTCGACCCGCAGGAGAGTCATCATGAGAAGACGACTTTATTTCATCGTTCCGGACCTGGCAAGCGCCCGCAAGATCCGCGATGAACTTCTGCTGGCCCGCATCGAGGACGGCCATATCCATGTCCTGGCCCGGGATGGAGTCCCACTGCTGGGCTTGCACGAAGCGTCGGTTCTGCAGAAGACTGATTTCGTCCACGGCGCAGAAATGGGTCTGGCGGTCGGCGGCGGGATCGGCATCGTTGCCGGCTTGGTGGCGGTGGTTTTCCCACCCGCGGGAGTGGACCTGCAACTGGTTACCATCCTACTCACCGCCCTGATCGGCGCAGCGTTCGGGGCATGGGTCGCCAGCATGGTCGCCAGTGCCATTCCCAATTCACGACTGAAAGCCTTCGAGTCAGCCATCACCGCCGGGCACATCTTGATGATGGTGGACACCCCCCCGCGACGGATCGACGAAATCAAGAGGCTGATCGCCGCGCACCACCCCGAGGCATTGAATTCGGGCGTCGAGCCCACCATCCCGGCATTTCCGTAACGGCCTCCTCCCGCGCAGCGCAATGCTGCGCGACACTTGGAAGCAGCGGGCATAAACGCTGGCTGGCTTCCGCCGCGGCAGACCCCCCTGGTCTGCCGTTTTTCTGTCAAACCACGCGCCAGCGGATCGCCTCGCCCGCGCGCAGCGGCACCAGCGCATCGCCACCCAGCTGAAGCGCGGACGGAGCTATCCAGCTTTCACGCCGCAGCGTGAGGGTATCGACGTTGCGCGGCAGGCCATAGAAATCGGCGCCGTAGAAACTGGCGAAGGCTTCCAACTTGTCCAGCGCACCGGCGTCCTCGAACGCCTCGGCATACAGTTCGATCGCCGCATGCGCGGAATAGATGCCGGCACAGCCGCAGGCGGTTTCCTTGGCGCCTGCGGCGTGCGGCGCTGAATCAGTGCCCAGGAAGAATCTCGGATTGCCGGAGATGGCCGCCGCAACCAGCGCCTGGCGGTGTTGTTCGCGCTTCAGTACCGGCAGGCAATACAGGTGCGGGCGGATGCCGCCTTTGAACATGGCGTTGCGGTTATACAGCAGGTGATGCACGGTGATCGTCGCCCCGACGTTCGCCGGCGCAGCCATCACGAATTCGGCGGCCTGGCGCGTGGTGATGTGCTCCAGCACGATTTTCAGGCGGGGGAAGTCCTTCAGCAAGCGCACGAGATGGCGCTCGACGAACACCGCCTCGCGGTCGAACACGTCGACGTCGGGGTCGACCACTTCGCCGTGCAGCAGCAGCGGCATTCCCACTTCCTCCATCGCCGCGATCGCAGCATAGGCCTTGCCAAGTTCGGTGACGCCGGAATCGGAATTGGTGGTCGCGCCGGCCGGGTAGTACTTCACCGCGTGCACGAAGCCGCTTGCCCGCGCGCGGCGGATCTCCTCGGGCTGCGTATTGTCGGTGAGATACAGTGTCATCAAGGGCTCGAAGGCGGTACCGCCTGCCGCCGCCCGCAGACGGTCACGGTAGGCGGCGGCATCGGCCACGCTCACCACCGGCGGCTTCAGGTTGGGCATGGCGATGGCGCGGCCGAACACGCGCGCGGTGTCGGGAACCACGCTCTGCATGGCGGCGCCGTCGCGGAAATGGATGTGCCAGTCGTCGGGGCGGGTGATCGTAAGGGTATCGGTCATTCGGAGTCCTGCTCGGCCGGCTTCAGTGCCAGCGACATTTTATAGAGTTCGGCCTTGCTGCGTCCGGTGATCTGCGCAGCCAGCTTGGCGGCGAGCGTCGGCGGCAGTGCGCCCTGCAGGATGTCGAGCACGCGCATCGCTTCCGTGTCGATTGCCACCTCGGTCGCAGGGGGATGCACGATGACGACGAATTCGCCACGCACGTTGTTGGGGTCAGCGGCAAGCCAGGCCGTCGCGTCGGCGAGCGGCAGCGTGACGATGGTCTCGAACTTCTTGGTGAGCTCGCGCGCCAGCGTCACCCGGCGTGCGCTGTCGAACACCGCCGCCATGTCGGCCAGCGTCTCCTCGATACGGTGCGGCGCCTCGTAGAACACCAACGCCACAGGGAGCGCAGCGAGCGACTGCAACTGTGCACGACGCGCTCCCGGCTTGGGCGGCAGGAAACCATGGAACAGCCAGGTCCCCGATTCCACCCCGGCCGCCGACAGCGCCGCGGTCACCGCCGAGACGCCTGGAACCGGCACGACCCGCAGGCCCGCCGCGCGCACCGCCGCCACCAGTCGCGCGCCGGGATCCGACACCGCCGGCGTGCCGGCGTCCGACATATAGGCCACCGCATCACCGCCGACGATCCGTGCAACCACGCCCTCGGCGGCTTCGCGCTCATTGTGCTCACGGATCGACACCAGCGGCTTGGAGATGTTGAAATGCGCCAGCAGCTGGCCAGAAACGCGGGTGTCCTCCGCCGCCACGCGGTCGACGCGCTGCAGGATGTCGAGCGCGCGCAGGGTGATGTCGCCGAGGTTGCCGATCGGCGTCGCGACGACGTAGAGCGCGGGCAACAGGGGGGTATGATGCGGGCTTTCACTCATCCCTGCATTGTCGCAGATGTTGAAATCGCTGCTCGGCCAATCTGCCGAAACGCGCGCCGCAGCCCACCTGCAAGCCCTTGGCCTGAAGCTCGTGACGCGCAACTGGCGCTGCCGCTTCGGCGAAATCGACCTCATCATGCAGGACGGCGCGACACTGGTGTTCGTCGAAGTCCGGCTGCGCAGCCGCAGCGATTTCGGCGGCGCCGCCGCCAGCGTCACGCCGGCCAAACAGAGGAAGCTGCTGGCTGCCGCGCGCCAGTACCTGGGCACGCTGAAAACGCTGCCGCCATGCCGCTTCGACGTGGTCGCCCTGTCCGGCGACGCCGCGCCGGAATGGATCAGGAACGCCTTCGACGATATGGGATAATCACGCTCACCATGCCTTTACACGACAGAATTCTCAGCCATTTCAAGGCCTCGGCCCAGACCAAGCTGGATGTGGCCGAGGCGCTTGCCCCGGCGATCGAGGGTGCGGCGCGCCTGATGGTGCACAGTCTTGCCCAGGGCAACAAGATCCTCGCCTGCGGCAACGGCGGCTCGGCCGCGGATGCCCAGCACTTCGCCTCCGAAATGATCAACCGCTTCGAACAGGAGCGCCCGGGCCTCGCGGCGATCGCACTCACCACCGATAGCTCGACCCTGACCTCGATCGCCAACGACTATGCCTACGATCAGGTGTTTGCCCGCCAGGTCAAGGCCTTGGGTCAGCCCGGCGACATCCTGCTGGCAATCTCCACCAGCGGCAACTCGCCCAGCGTGTTGCAGGGCGTGGCAGCCGCCCACGCACGCAGCATGCATGTCATCGCACTGACCGGTCACGGCGGCGGCAGGCTGGCGGAACAAATGCAGGCGGATGACGTCTTCCTGTGCGTGCCCGCCGAATCCACGGCGCGCATCCAGGAGGTCCATCTTTTGGCCATCCATTGCCTGTGCGATGCGGTGGACAGCGTTTTATTAGGAGTCGAGGAATGAGAAAACTGATCTACGTAGCGCTGATCGGCGCGGTCTTGTCGCAACTGGGCGGCTGTGCCGCTGCGGTCGTCGGAGGTGCGGCCGTCGGCACCTCCGTCGCATTGGACCGCCGTACCGCCGGCGTCTATGTGAGCGACCAGGAAATCGAACTACGCGCGATGAACCGCCTGCGTGAGGCCTTCCCGCAAAAGACCGACAGCATTTCCGCCACCAGCTATAACCGCCAGGTGTTGCTGACCGGCCAGGTGCCAGACGAGGCCACGCGCGCGCAGGCGACCGAGGTCGTCAAGGGCATCCCCGACGTGCGCACGGTGTTCAACGAACTCACCGTCTCCGGCGTCACCTCGCTGACCTCGGATGCCAACGACGTCTCCATCACCAGCCAGGTCAAGGCGCGCATGCTCAGCGACGACCGCGTACCCGGCACCAAGATCAAGGTGGTAACCGAAGCCGGTGTGGTTTATCTGATGGGGCTGGTAACGAAAGCCGAGGCCGAGGCCGCCACGGATATTGCGCGCACCACGGCGGGCGTGACCAAGGTCGTCACCCTGTTTGAATATCTCGATTAATGACGCCTCGTTGATGCAGCCGCCCGCGTTCGAGCGCAAGCTGTGCGCCCCCGCTGATCTGGCCGCACGGGTTGCGCAGCTGCCACACCCACGGGTGTTCACCAATGGCTGCTTCGACATCCTGCATCGCGGCCATGTGACCTATCTTGCCGAGGCACGGGCGCTCGGCGCTTCGCTCATTGTCGCGGTGAACTCGGACGCGTCGGTGAAGCGCCTCGGGAAGGGTGACGACCGCCCGATCAACACGCAGCAAGACCGCATGGCCCTGCTGGCGGCGCTCGAATCGGTGTCCCTGGTCGTGGGATTCGATGAAGAAACGCCGCTCGGGCTCATCCTCGCCATCCGCCCGGACATACTGGTGAAGGGCGGCGACTGGGCGCCGGACCGGATCGTCGGCGCGGCCGAAGTCAGGGACTGGGGCGGCCGCGTGCACTCGATCCCGTTCCGCCATCACACCTCGACCACGGCGCTCCTCGAACGCATCCGCACCTGATCGGCCATCCATGATCTATCAAGACCTGCGCGACTTCATCGCACAACTCGAAAAAATGGGCGAACTGAAACGCATCGCCGTCGAAGTCGACCCCAGGCTGGAAATGACCGAAATCGCCGACCGCGTGCTGCGCGCCGGGGGCCCGGCGCTACTGTTCGAGAACCCCAAGGGCGGCACGATGCCGGTGCTGGCGAACCTGTTCGGCACGGTCAAGCGCGTCGCACTGGGCATGGGCGAGGACGACCCGGCACGGCTGCGCGAAGTCGGCAGGCTGCTGGCCTACCTGAAGGAACCCGAGCCGCCGAAGGGCTTGCGCGACGCCTGGGACAAATGGCCCGTTCTCAAACAAGTGATGAACATGGCGCCGAAGGAAGTGCGGAGCGCGCCGTGCCAGGAGGTCGTGTGGCAAGGCGCCGACGTCGATTTGTCGCGTCTGCCAATCCAGCACTGCTGGCCGGGCGACGTCGCGCCCTTGATCACCTGGGGCCTGACGGTCACCAAGGGTCCCCACAAGAAGCGGCAGAACCTCGGCATCTACCGTCAGCAGGTGATCGCCCCCAACAAGCTCATCATGCGCTGGCTGGCGCACCGCGGCGGCGCACTCGATTTCCGCGAGCACCAGCAGGCGCACCCGGGCGTGCCGTTCCCGGTTGCAGTTGCGCTCGGCGCCGACCCGGCGACCATCCTCGGCGCGGTCACGCCGGTGCCGGATTCGCTGTCGGAGTATCAGTTCGCCGGCCTGTTGCGCGGCGCCAAGACCGAGGTGGTGCAATGCCTCGGCAGCGAACTGCAGGTGCCGGCGTCCGCCGAGATCGTGCTCGAAGGTGTGATTCATCCGAATGAAACCGCGCTCGAAGGCCCCTACGGCGACCACACCGGCTACTACAACGAGCAGGAAACCTTCCCGGTGTTCACGGTCGAGCGCATCACGATGCGGCGCGACCCGATCTACCACAGCACCTATACCGGCAAGCCGCCCGACGAGCCGGCCATCCTCGGCGTGGCGCTGAACGAGGTGTTCGTGCCGCTGCTGCAGAAGCAGTTTCCCGAGATCACCGACTTCTACCTGCCGCCCGAGGGCTGCTCGTACCGCATGGCCGTGGTCAGCATGAAAAAGGCCTACCCCGGCCACGCCAAGCGCGTGATGTTCGGCATCTGGTCGTTCCTGCGCCAGTTCATGTACACCAAGTTCATCCTGGTGACCGACGACGACGTCGACGTGCGCGACTGGAAGGAGGTCATGTGGGCGCTCACCACGCGCGTCGATCCGGCGCGCGACACACTGCTGGTGGAAAACACGCCGATCGATTATCTCGATTTCGCCAGCCCGGTGTCCGGACTCGGCAGCAAGATGGGCATCGACGCCACCAACAAGTGGCCGGGCGAGACCGCGCGCGAATGGGGCACGCCCATCGTGATGGATGCGGCAGTCAAGGCGCGTGTGGATGCGCTGTGGAATGACCTGGGTCTGGACCCCGGGCGCACGGGCCAGCAACCATGACAGACAACATCGAGGACAGGCGCACTTGCCTCTATACCTCCGAACAGCTCGATGTCATCGTCGATGATATGGCGCGTCAGGCTGCAGGCCTGCTGACCGGGCGTGCGCGCATCGTGATTGTCGGAATCCTGCGGCGCGGGGCCCCGCTGGCCGACAAGTTGCGCGCACGCCTGCTGGAGCGCTACGGCCTCGCCGACTGCGTGCGACTTGATCTGCAGATCAAGCGCTACGCAGACGATCTCACGCTGCTCTTCCCCGAGACCCAGTTCACGGAAGATCCGGCCCACGCAAGCCTCGACCTTGCCGGATGCACGGTGCTGGTGGTGGATGACGTGATGTATCGCGGCCATTCCATGCTGCGGGCCGTCGACTATCTGGCCCGCAAGCAGCCGGACGAGATCCGTACCGTGGTCTTGGTGGACCGCGGCGCGGCGAAACTGCCGGTGCGCACCGACATCGTCGGGGTCCGCCTCGACGTTGCACCGTCAAATATCATCGAATGCAATGTTCCGCCTTACGAGAGCAGCTTCAGGATTGATCTGGTGCAGCCCACATAGGGTGCAGCCTCCCTGTCCCAGCGCCCGACTGGGTGAACTAATATTCGGACCGTGGTCATATGGACGGTTCAACTTCAAGGAAAGTGATCATGAATAAATCCATGTTGACGGGTGTGATTGCCGGTGCCGTTGCCGCGACCGCGATCGGCGGTGTCGCAGGCTACAAGATCCTCAACTCCAAGCCGGAATTTGCCGAGGTGCTGGCCGTCAAGCCGGTAACCAAAACCACCAAGACGCCGAAACAGGAGTGTCGCGACGTGGTCGTCAATGAACAGGCGCCAGTCAAGGACACCAACCGCATCGCCGGCACAGCGATAGGCGCGGTGGCAGGCGGCCTGCTCGGCAACCAGATCGGTGGCGGCAGCGGACGCACTCTGGCTACGGTGGCCGGCGCAGCGGCGGGCGGTTTTGCCGGCAACCAGGTGCAGAAGAGCATGCAGGAAAAGGACACCGTCAGCCGCACCGAAACGCGCTGCAAGACCGTCTACGAATCGCATGTCAAGACGATCGGCTATGACGTGCGCTACCGCCTGGACCAGAAGGAGGGCCAGGTGCGGATGGACCACCGGCCTGGTGCGCGCATCCCGGTGAAGGACGGAAAATTGCAATTGGACGCCGCAGCCGCGCCCTGAACCGGGCGGAGGGTGCAGTCAGCTCAGGCCTTGGGAGGCCACGCCGTCAGCGTCGCCTCCCAGTCCGCCGGCGGGGCGGACTGGCCCAGCCGCGCAATGCGCCCGACTTCATTTTCGTACCAGCCGCGATCCTGCTTGTTGGGCTCTGCTTCGTAGGCCCACCAGGCTCCGTCCGCGTCCTGCGCCAGCCATCTCGCCCATGCGGGAACCTTATCGAACGTCATTCCGATCCCCGCGCTCTGCATACCTTCCCGCCTCCACCCACTCCAGCAACGCCCGCTGCGCCGCCTCGCTGCGCCCCGCATTGGCGTGGTTCACCAGCATGACGAAACTGACGCGCTGCCCGCTCGCGGTGTCGACATAGCCCGCCAGCGCGCTGACGTCGCGCAGGGTGCCGGTCTTGAGATGCGCATTGCCGGCAAGCACGCTGCCGTTGAAACGGCGCTTCAGGGTGCCGTCGGTGGCGACGATGGGCAAGGCCGACTCGAATTCGGCAAACAGCGGACTCCGATAGGCCGCGCGCAATAGCTGATTCAACGCCCCGGCGCTGATGCGCTCGATGCGCGACAGGCCGGCGCCGTTTTCCAGCACCAGTTTCCGCGTTGAGATCCCGCGCTGCGTCAGCACCTCGCGTACGGCACGCGCGCCCTTGTCCGCGGTGGCCGGCGCACCGTACGCTTCCGCACCAAGCGTGAGGAACAGGTTGCGCGCCATCAGGTTATTGGAATACTTGTTGAGGCTGATGAGCGCAGCGGTCAGCGGTTGCGAGGCGAATTCAAATAGCGGCTCCGAGGGCGGCGCGACCCCCGCCACGGTCACGCCGCTGAGGGTACCGCCGGCCTCCGCCCACAATCCGCGAAAAATGAAATCGAAGGTGGCGAGCGGCCCGAACAGGTTCAGGGACACGGCCTGCTCGCCGCAATTGCGGGGATAGCTTCCACTCAGCGCAACAACCTGGCCGCCTCCTTCCGCAACGAAGGGCGTGATCGCGTCCTGCCAGTCCTTGCAGTCCTTGCCGTCTTCCAGCACGAGTTGCGATACCAGCGTCACGCCCGGCAACGCGATGTCGGGCACGATCTTCACCCGCTGCGCGTCCGGCTTGAGGTGCAGTGTCGTCGCATTGAAATTGGCGATCAGCGCGCCCGGCGTCGCGTTGTACAAGGCCAGCGGCTCGCCATCGAAGGCGCCGGGGTCGCTGGGCGGCACCTCGAAATCGCTGGAATCGAGCACCAGATTGCCGTGGATATGGCGAATTCCGTGCGCCCGCAGTTCGCGCTGCAGCAGCCACATCCTTTCCAGCGTCAAACCAGGATCCCCATGCCCCTTGATGACGAGGTCCCCGCTCAGCACCCCGTCCGCGACCGGGCCGCTCGCCCAGACATCGGTCGTCCATACATACCTCGGCCCCAACTGGTTCAGCGCCGCAAAGCTCGTCACCAGTTTCATCACCGATGCCGGATTGAGTGCGGCCTCGGCATTGTGGCTGAGCAGCGGTGTCGCCGCATCGAGCGGCTGCACCACCACCGCCACATGGTCGAGCGGAATATCGGCCCGCTTCAGCGCAGTCATGAATGCATCGGGAAGGGCCTCGGCGTGCGCAGACACGACGACTGCCGCGATCAGCAGGCTGGTCAGAAATCGAAAAACGGCGGCAGGCGGCATGCCGCCATTATGCCGAATTCTGCGCGGCGCCTCGCGCGACATCTGTCCCGGATGTGCCTTACTGCGGCCGCCGAAGGGCGAGCACCGTCAGATTGCGCGGGGGCTTGAGCAGCGACGGCTCCTTCGCAGGAACCGCATGGCGCCGGGATGCGAGCGATCAGCGTAGATCAGGCCGATCGGCTTGCCTTTTCACGATGACGGGGAACAACGCGAAGGGCCCGGACAGAGGTCACGGAAACGCTGGCGCGCGCCTCAACCGAGATCGCTCACGTACCAGTCCATCGCCGCGGCCAGGCCTTCGCCGATGCGGTGCGTCGGTTCATACCCCAGACGGGTACGCGCCTTGGAAATGTCGGCGAGCGAGTGGCGCACGTCGCCGGCGCGGAAGTCGCGGTAGACCGGTTTGAAACTGGCGAGATGCGGAAACTTCGGTTCGAGCAGGCGCCGAATGGCCTCGAACAGCTGATTCAGCGTGGTGCGGTCGCCGACCGCGACGTTGTAGACCTGGTTGGGCGCATCCGCGTGCTGGCTGGTCGCCGCGAGCAGGTTGGCCTGGATGACGTTGTCGATGTAGCAGAAGTCGCGGCTGGTTTCGCCGTCGCCGTTGATGTACACCGGTTCGCCCCTGATCATGCTGGCGACCCATTTCGGCACCACCGCAGCGTAGGCGCCCTGGGGATCCTGGCGGCGGCCGAAGATATTGAAGTACCTGAGGCCGATCGACTCCATGCCGTAGCAGCGCCCGAACACGTCGGCATACAGTTCGTTCACCAGCTTGGTCACCGCATACGGCGACAGCGGCTTGCCGATGACGTCCTCGACCTTGGGCAGGCCGGGGTGGTCACCATAGGTCGAACTCGACGCCGCGTAAACGAAGCGTTTGACTTTCGCGTCGCGCGCCGCCACCAGCATGTTGAGGAAGCCGGTGTTGTTGGCGGCGTGCGTCGCCAGCGGATCCTCGATCGAACGCGGCACCGAGCCCAGCGCGGCCTGGTGCAGAACGTAATCGACGCCCTTGCATACGGTGTGGCAGGTCACGAGGTCGCGGATGTCGCCGCGCTTGAAGCTGAAGTTTCCCCAACGCTCGGGGCCGACGCCGGCCTGCACCTGCGCCAGGTTTTTCTCATGGCCGGTCGCGAAGTTGTCGAGGCCGACGACACGCTGATCGAGCTGCAGCAGGGCTTCCACCAGATTGCAGCCGATGAAGCCGGCGGCGCCGGTGACGAGCCAGGTCTTGGGCTCGGCCTGGAGCGCTTTTTTCAGCGTGTCGAACGCGGTCATTACAGCCTCCACAGGGCGAAGCCTGCCGCCTTCACCACAGCCGGGTCATAGGCCGACTTGACGTCGGTGAAGACGCCGCCCGTCTTCAATCTGGCGCTGAGCTCGGCGAACGGTTTCTCCATATAGGCGGCATGCGAAACCGCTGCCACCAGCGCATCGCATTCGGGCATCGCGTCCCATGCGGTGAGCGTGATGCCGTATTCGTGCTCCGCTTCCTTCGCTTCGCCGAGCGGGTCATGCACGTGCACGTCACAGCCGAAGGACTGCAGTTCCCGGATGACGTCGACCACCTTTGAATTACGCAGATCGGGGCAGTTTTCCTTGAAGGTGAGGCCGAGCACGTTGACCTTGGCGCCTTTCACCTGCACGCCGTTGGCGATCATGTTCTTCACCGTCTCCTGCGCGACATAGGCGCCCATGCCGTCGTTGATGCGACGGCCGGCGAGGATGACCTGCGGATGGTAGCCAAGCATGTCGGCCTTGTGGGTGAGGTAGTAGGGGTCGACGCCGATGCAGTGGCCGCCGACGAGACCGGGGCGGAAGGGCAGGAAGTTCCACTTGGTGCCGGCGGCCTTCAGCACTTCCAGGGTGTCGATTCCGATGCGGTGGAAGATCAGCGAGAGCTCGTTCATCAGCGCGATGTTGAGGTCGCGCTGGGTGTTCTCGATCACCTTGGCGGCCTCGGCCACCTTGATCGAGCTGGCGCGGTGGACGCCGGCTGTGATGATGGAGCCGTAGAGCCCCGCCACCTTGTCGAGCGTGGTGGCGTCGTCGCCCGACACCACTTTCACGATTTTCGTAATCGTGCGCTCCTTGTCGCCGGGGTTGACGCGCTCGGGCGAGTAGCCGACGTGGAAATCCTGCAGCCATTTCAGGCCCGAGTTCTTCTCCAGGATCGGGATGCAGACCTCCTCGGTGGCGCCGGGGTAGACTGTGGATTCGTAGATGACGGTGGCGCCCTTTTTCATGTGCTTGCCGACCGTGGTGGAAGACCCCACCAGCGGCGAGAAATCGGGAATATGCGCCACGTCGACCGGGGTGGGCACTGCAATGATGATGAAATCGGCCTGCGCCAGATCGGCGGGGTCGGTGGTCACCGTCAGCTGCGTCGCCGCCTTGAGGTCATCCGTTGATACTTCGCCGGTGGGGTCGCAGAATCGACGGTATTGCTCGATCTTTTCAAACGAGAGGTCATAGCCGATGGTGGTCATCTTCTTGCCGAACTCCACCGCCAACGGCAGGCCCACATAGCCCAACCCGACAACCGCAACAACGCTCATGCTTGGATTCCCCTATG